>JBJEYG010000289.1:0-4574 GCA_051886555.1 Gemmiger sp. | reverse complement strand
TCGGTGATGACGGGGGCGAGAACGATATCCTGTGCGAATTTCATCAGCCCAGCACCTCCTCAAGTTTCTTAGCGGCTTCCACGCTGATGATCATCTTATCGGCGTTGACAACGTCATAAGTGTTCACGCTGGTGGCGATGGTGGTCTTGACGCCGGGGATGTTGGCGGCGCTCTTGACGAACTTGGCGTCGACCGCCTCATTCACGACCAGATTCTTCTTGCCGGCGCCCACAGCGGCCAGCATGGCGACAACGGCCTTGGTCTTGTACTCGTCGGCAGTCATCTTATCCACGACGATCAGGTTGCCGGAAGCAGCCTTGTCGGACAGGGCGCTGCACACAGCCAGACGCTTGACCTTCTTGTTGATGCGATAGCTGTAATCGCGGGGCTTGGGGCCCAGAGCAACACCGCCGTGCGTCCACTGGGGAGCGCGGGTGGAACCCTGACGAGCGTGGCCGGTGCCCTTCTGACGCCAGGGCTTCTTGCCGCCGCCGGAGACTTCCATGCGGATCTTGGTGTTCTGGGTGCCCTGGCGCTGATTGGCCAGGAAGTTGACGACTGCCTCGTGGACAGCCTTCTCGTTCGGCTCAATGCCGAACACGGCGTCGGAAAGCTCAACGGTGGAAACCTTCTTGCCGTTCATATCGACGACATCAAATGTAGCCATTGTGTTTTCCTCCTTTACGCTTTCACGCTGTCGTGGATGCACACCACGGAACCCTTGGCACCGGGGATCGCACCCTTGATGGCGATCAGATTGTTTTCGGCGTCAACCTTGACGACGATCAGGTTCTGAACGGTGACCTTCTCGGCACCCATGTGACCGGGCAGCTTCTTGCCGGGGTACACGCGGGACGGGCTGGAAGTGGAACCGTTGGAACCGGCGTGGCGGGCCACAGGGCCGGTGCCGTGGCTCTCGCGCAGGCGGTGCTGGCCGAAGCGCTTGATAACGCCCTGGTAGCCCTTGCCCTTGCTGATGCCCTCGACGTCGACGTGGTCGCCGGCGGCAAAAACGTCAGCCTTGAGCACATCGCCGACGTTCATGGCGCTGATATCGGCCAGACGGAACTCGCGAAGGGTGCGCTTGGGAGCGACGTCAGCCTTGTCGAAGTGGCCCTTGGCAGCTTTGTTGACCTTCTTGGCGGAGATTCCGCCGAAGCCCAGCTGCACAGCCTGGTAACCATCGCTCTCGGCGGTCTTCTTCTGCACGACGGTGCAGGGGCCGGCCTCGATGACGGTGACGGGAACGACTTTGCCGTTCTCATCGAACAGCTGGGTCATGCCCAGCTTCTTGCCAATGATACCTTTTTGCATTGTTGTTGTTTCCTCCTGTAAGGTTATTGGTTGGTGGCGGGTTTACCATCAACATGACCTCTCCGTGACATATCGTCGGGATCGTGTCAGCCTTGCTTTTCACTATTGCCGGTGGTAAGTGGATCACGGCCGCTCGGACCGGCCCATTATAATGTAAAAACTCGGTTACAGCTTGATCTCGATGTCAACGCCGGCGGGGAGCTGCAGGCTCATGAGAGCCTCAACCGTCTTGTTGGACGGCTTCAGAATGTCGATCAGACGCTTGTGCGTGCGGCTCTCGAACTGCTCACGGCTGTCCTTGTACTTGTGGACAGCGCGCAGGATCGTGACCACTTCCTTGTCGGTGGGCAGGGGGATCGGGCCGGACACGCGGGCGCCGGTGCGCTTTGCGGTCTCCACGATCTTCTCTGCAGCGGCATCGATCAGGGATGCATCGTAGCTCTTCAGACGGATTCTGATTTTTTCTTTGACTGCCATTGCTTTCGCCTCCTAAAAAGATTTTGTTGCCTTAGGCGAGCCGATAAATCACACACGCTTCCGGGTGTTCAACCGTTTTGCATGACAAAATCCGGTGAACCGCGCACCCGCAGTTCCCCCGGAACGAATCCTCGCAAAACAATCGGAAATTGGTCCGTGCCGCAAATGCAGCCCCGTACATATCCCTTTGCATCCGTAATTCTTTCGCCCGGTTCTAAGATCGGACATACTCCGCGGAAAAACCCGCTGCCGGTATTCCGGCGCGGCAACCTCCCGCATCAACGCATATCGTGGCTTGCGCAGAGCGCTTGTTCTGCACAAGCCTTTCGCAGCCGAGAATTATAATAACACACGTCGCCCGGTGTTGCAAGTGTTTTTTTGGCAAAACATAAAATTTTTTCAAAAAAATTTTATGTTTTGCCAAATCCAATTTTTGCCGGGCAGGTGCGCTGTTTATTTTACCACACCAGTTACCGCAGCACAAGCGCCCCGGCTGCATCGCCGGGGCGTCTGTTGACCACTGTTTTATCACAGGCTGAGTTCCTTTTGTACAAAGGAAGTTCCCGCCGCCGCAAAGCCCGCCGCCGCGAGAAGGTACAGCACCAGCGCCTTTCCAAGCGCACCGCTCTCCCCCGCCGCCAGCGCCTGCGCATCAAACAGAGTCAGCGGCGTAAGATAGCGCAGCCAGTTGAAGCGATCGCCTGCCTGTCCCGCCATCTGCACCAGCACAAAGGCAACGCAAAGTCCGCCGCCGCTCAGCGCCCAACGCCCGCCAGCAAAAATGCACGCCCCCAGCCAGCAAAGGGCGGCGAAAAAGAGCAGCAGTCCCAGCAGTCCCGCATTCACCCGCAGGAAACCGCCTTTTTCCAGTACTCCGGGAAACAGCGCATCCGAGCAGATCATGCAGAGCGCCGTCAGATAGCCGGTCAATACCGTCACCCACAGGCACAACACACAGGCCTGTGTGCGTACCAGGCAGCGGCGGGGCACCGGCGTGGCCAGCAGCCATGCCATGGCGCCGCGTTCCGCGTAACGCGCCAGCAGGCGGTGAACCAAAAGCAGGATCAGCACCAGCGGAAACACCACAAACAAAAAGCCGTACAAATAGTTGCTCAGAAACTGCAGCATTGTGGCACTGGTATGCAGCATCCCGAACATTGCAAACAATTCCGGCATGCTTTGGGCCATCAACGTCAGGCTTTCGCCCAGCGCCGGATCGAACATGCTGATGATCACCACCGAGTACAAGGTCAGCACCGCCGCAAAAAGTGCAGTCAGCTTCCAGTTGGCGCGCAGCTCCTTGCAAAGCAGCGGCACACAAACCAGCGATTGATTCATTGCCCGTTTCCTCCTTCCGATTCGTACAAATGCAGGAACAGTTCTTCCAATGTCTGCGCACGGCTCTGCACATCCACCGCCCCAAGGCGTCCGGCATCGCACAACAGCCCGGGCAGCTCGTCGCTGCGCACGGTCAGTTCCACGCTCCGGTCCCGCTGTACCGCGCCCGGCCAGGCTTTGACCAACGCTGCAGCAGCGGCCGCGTCCGGAAGCTCCAGCATCAGGCAGCGGCCACGTCCGCTGCGCAGATGCTCCAGGGTATCCTCGTAAACAATTCTTCCTGCCCGAAGCATTGCCGCCCGGTCGCAGGTACGCTCTACTTCCTCAAACAGATGGCTGGACAGCAGAATGGTGGCTCCACGCTGCTTCTCCTCCTGAAGAAGTTGCAAAAAACGGTTCTGCATCAGCGGATCCAGGCCGCTGGTCGGTTCATCCAGCAGCAAAACCTGTGGGCTTGCAAGGAATGCGCAAACCAGCCCCACTTTTTGTTTGGTACCTTTGGACATTTTCCGGATGGGCATTGTCTCATCCAGTTCAAACCGCTCGGCCAGCTGCCGGGCACGGGTCGGATCCTTTACGCCCTTCATACCTGCAATCAGGAGAATAAACTGCCTGCCGGTCATGTCCTCCATCAACGACAGTTCCCCGGGCAGATACCCCACCAGCCGTTGCACCTCCGCCGCCTGCGAAAAGCAGTCCAGGCCGGCGATCTGCGCACTGCCGGCACCCGGGCGCAGGAATCCCATCAGCAGCCGCAGTGTGGTCGTTTTTCCCGCGCCGTTCGGGCCAAGGTAGCCGAATGCTTCGCCGGGTTCCACTCTGAATCCCAAATCAAATACACCTCTGCCCGGCCCGAAAGCTCTGGTCAGCCCCTGCACCTGAACGGCAGGTACGGCATCCCGTCTTGTATCGGTCATAAGTATTCCTCCCTGTATACATAGCGTCGTACCATATCCTGCCAGATGTCATAATTCTCATACATAGCATCTATATCCAGCGGTTTGCCTGCCATCATCTGTGCATGCAGATAACCGTCGGCCAGATACATCAGCAGATCAATGGCCTGCCGGGGCGTACAATCCGGACGAAACCGCGTGGTATCCACCTTGGCAAAGTATTTGTTACACAGCTCGTCTGTCAGGCGCAGCAGATACCGGTCCACCGCCGGACCGGCCGGCATGGCGGAGTGGTAAAACACCCGTGCGCTGAATTCCGCCAGGCCGGGGTGCGCTTTGAGCACCGGCAGCTTGCGTACACTCAGCTCGTCCAGCAATTCAAAGAAATCCCTTCCCTCGTCAGCGGGCTGCACCTGCATTTCCCGCTCCACCAGTGCGGCCATATAACGAACCAGCGTAAAATACAGGGATTGCTTGTTCTTGAAATAGTAGAACAGCGAACCCTTGGAGATCCCCGCCCGTGCCGCGATGATATCGGTGTTGGCGCTT
>JBJEYG010000288.1:0-4575 GCA_051886555.1 Gemmiger sp. | reverse complement strand
TCTATGCGCCGGGCGGAGGCTTCATCATGTTGATAACGTTTCTTTTCCAACGGTAATATCTCCAGTTCCGTGCCGTAGGGGCACACTTCCTAGTATATCAAACGATATTCTTTTATAGTATACCGCAGACCGTCCCAAAACACAAGCTACAGCCGCCGAAAAACACTTCGGCGGCTGCATCCTTATTCTTCATTTTTCGATTTTGCTACGGCGCGCAGTTGCGCCGCGCGGGCCAGCACCGGTTTGAGATACTGCCCCGTAAAGCTGGCCGGATTTTCTGCCACTTCCTCCGGCGTGCCGGTAGCAACAATGCGCCCGCCGTCGCTGCCCCCCTCAGGGCCGAGATCAATGATATAGTCCGCCCGTTTGATGACATCCAGATTGTGCTCAATGACAATGACCGTGTTGCCCGCGTCCACCAGCTGATCCAACACTTTGACCAGCTTGTGTACATCCGCCACATGCAAACCAGTGGTGGGTTCGTCCAGAATATATACCGTTTGGCCGGTGCCCCGCCGGGCCAGTTCGTTGGCAAGTTTAACGCGCTGCGCCTCACCGCCGGATAATGTGGTGGCAGCTTGTCCCAGCTGAATATAGTCCAGGCCTACCTGACGCAACGTTTCCAGCTTGCGGCTGATTTTCGGAATGTTGGCAAAGAAATTGCAGGCTTCCTCCACCGTCATGTCCAGCACATCCGAAATGGTTTTGTCTTTATACCGTACTTCCAGCGTCTCACGGTTGTAGCGCTTGCCTTTGCACACATCACAAGGCACAAAAATATCCGGCAGGAAGTGCATTTCGATCTGCAGGATACCAGCGCCCTCACAGGCTTCGCACCGACCGCCCTTGACGTTAAAACTGAATCGACCGGGGCCATAACCGCGCATCTTGGCGTCCTGGGTCTGACTGAACAGTGTTCGGATGTCGCCAAACACGCCGGTGTAGGTCGCAGGATTGGAACGCGGCGTGCGTCCGATGGGACTTTGGTCAATGCCAATGACCTTGTCGACCCATTCCATGCCCTCCACCCCGTCGCACTGGCCGGGACGGCTGCGCGCGCCGTTGAGTGCTGCGGCGAGAGTTTTGTACAATATCTCATTGACCAGCGTGGACTTGCCCGAACCGGATACGCCCGTAACACAGATCATTTTGCCCAGCGGGAAATCCACGCGAATATTTTGCAGATTGTTGGCGCGGGCCCCCAGCACCGTCAGATACTTGCCGTTGCCGGGGCGATGTTCCTCGGGCGCTTCCACCCATTTGCGGCCGGAAAGGTAAGCCCCGGTAATGCTTCGTTGCGCACTGCAAATGTCCTGAACGGAACCGGCTGCCACGATCTCGCCGCCATGGACGCCTGCCCCGGGGCCGACATCCACGATGTAGTCGGCCTGGCGCATGGTGTCCTCATCATGTTCCACCACGATCAGCGTGTTGCCCAAATCCCGCAGGCGGCGCATGGTTGCGATGAGTTTATCGTTGTCCCGCTGGTGCAGGCCGATGCTGGGCTCATCCAGCACATACAGCACGCCGGTCAGCGCACTGCCGATCTGGGTGGCCAGACGGATGCGCTGGCTTTCACCGCCGGACAGCGTCGCCGCACCGCGGGAGAGGGTCAGATACCCAAGGCCTACGCTCTTCAAAAAACCGAGACGCTCCTTCACTTCCTTAAAAATGGGGGCGCCGATGCGCTCATCCCGCGGGGAAACTTTTGCGGTCTCGATAAACTCCAGATTCTGGTTGACGCTCATCTCACAGAAATCGGCAATGTTGATGCCCCCCACCGTTACAGCCAGACTGGTGGGTTTCAGGCGGCGTCCGTGGCAGGAAGGACACTCTTCGCTGGACATCACCAGAGCAATCTCCTCCTTGACCCACTCGCTGTTCGTTTCGCGGAAGCGCCGTTCCAGATTGGGGATGATCCCCTCGAACGTATTGCGATAAGTTCCGGAGCCGAACATGTTTTCCCGCTCCATCACAATTTTTTCGTCGCCGGTTCCGTAAAGCAGCGCGTTGACCGCCTCTTTGCTCATTTCCTTTACGGGCGTATCCAGCGTAAAACCGTAGCGTTTGCCCAGCGCTGCGTAATGCATTTCCGAGATGGAACCCTCGGCATAATACCATCCGCTGGCCTTGATCGCCCCCTCCCGGATGGACTTGTTGCGGTCAGGAATCACGCGGCCGGGGTCAACTTTCATAAAAGTCCCCAGTCCGGTGCAGGTTTCACAGGCGCCGAAAGGATTGTTGAAGCTGAACATACGGGGGGTCAGCTCCTCCACCGAGACACCGTGTTCGGGACAAGCGTAGTTCTGACTGAACTGCATAGGTTCGCCGCCAATCACATCAATGACCACCAGGCCGCCAGCCAGCGCAAGCGCCGTCTCCAGCGAATCAGCCAGGCGACTGCGCATGTTGGGGCCTATGGCCAGGCGGTCCACGACCACTTCCACCGTATGTTTGATATTCTTTTCCAGTTTGATCTCCTCGGCCAGGTCGTACATATTGCCGTCCACCCGCACACGGGCAAAGCCGCTGCGGCGCGCGGAGTCCAGTTCCTTGGCCTGAGTGCCCTTGCGGCCGCGCACCACCGGAGCCAGCACCTGAAACCGGGTGCGCTCGGGCAGTCTGAGGATCACGTCCACCATCTCATCCACCGACTGCTGGCTGATCTCCCGCCCGCAGACCGGGCAATGGGGTACACCGATGCGGGCATACATCAGTCGCAGATAGTCGTAGATTTCCGTTACGGTGCCCACCGTGGAGCGGGGATTGTGGCTGGTGGTTTTCTGGTCGATGGAAATGGCCGGAGACAGGCCGGTAATCTCGTCCACATCGGGCTTTTCCATCTGGCCCAGGAATTGTCGGGCATAGCTGGAAAGACTCTCCATATACCGGCGCTGTCCGTCGGCGTAGATCGTATCGAACGCCAAGCTGGATTTGCCCGAACCGGAAAGACCGGTCATAACGATCAGCTTGTTGCGGGGCAGCGTCAGATCCACATTTTTCAGGTTATGCTCCCGTGCGCCCCTGATGACAATTTTCTGGTTCTCATCGATCGCAATTTTTCTCACTGTCTTCTCTTCCCTCTTCCTTTTCCGGGCCTCTTTTTGTCCATCTCGCGGCGTTGCTCATAGTCCTGTGAGGTTGGATCCTCTCCCCGCTCCAGGCGCTGGATCTGGTCGCGCAGGAACGCTGCATGTTCAAACTCCAGCAGACGCGCGGCCTCTTTCATCTCGCGGGTCAGACGGGCTATGGTCTGTTCCCGCTCTGCCTTGCTCATACGGCGCTGGCGCAGCTTTTTATTCTCCTCGCTCATGCTGATCTCCAACCCGTCGCCGATGGCTTTGACAATGGTTTTGGGCGTAATCCCGTGAGCTTTGTTATAAGCGTCCTGAATGCCGCGGCGGCGCTCGGTTTCCATGATAGCCCGCTCCATGCTGGGCGTCACTTCATCCGCATACATAATGACCACGCCGTTGGCATTGCGTGCTGCGCGGCCAATGGTCTGGATCAGACTGGTTTCGCTGCGCAGAAATCCTTCCTTGTCTGCATCCAGAATGGCAATCAGCGACACCTCCGGAAGGTCCAGCCCCTCGCGCAGCAGGTTGATGCCCACGATCACATCGATGGCTCCCGTACGCAGATCCTTGATCAGCTCCATGCGCTCGAAAGTATCCACTTCATGATGCAGGTACTTGGCGCGCACACCGTGATCTTCCAGGTAATCGGTCAGGTCTTCGGCCATTTTGACAGTCAATGTCGTCACCAACGCGCGCTCGTTCTTCTCAATTCGGGTGCGGATCTCGCCCAAAAGATCCTCGATCTGCCCCTCCACCGGGCGAACCAGAATGACCGGATCCAGCAAGCCGGTGGGACGTATGACCTGCTCAGCCACCTGGGTAGAATGGGCGCGCTCATACTCGCCGGGAGTGGCGCTGACAAACACCGTCTGACCGACCCTGCTCTCGAACTCCTCAAACCTGAGCGGGCGGTTGTCAAAGGCTGAAGGCAAACGGAACCCGTATTCCACCAATGTTTTCTTGCGGGAGTAGTCGCCGCCGAACATCGCCCGCAACTGGGGCAGCATAACATGGCTTTCATCCACCATCAAAAGAAAATCCTTGGGGAAATAGTCCAGCAGTGTGGTGGGTGTACTGCCCGGCGCACGGCCGGAAAGTACCGCTGAATAGTTCTCGATGCCTTTACAGGTTCCTACCTCCTGCAGCATTTCCATATCATAGTTGGTGTGTTGGGCAATGCGCTTGGCTTCCAGCAGCTTGCCCTCCGCATGGAACTCCTGCACGCGCCTGTCCAGTTCAGCCGAAATCCGGGCCAGACCGGCTTTCATTTTTTCGGCGTCCACAATGTAGTGGCTTGCGGGAAAAATGGCCACATGCCGCACAATATTTTTGCGTTCACCGGTGAGCGGGTCCATTTCGCTGATGCGGTCCACCTCGTCACCGAAAAATTCCACGCGGATGGATGTATCATCCTGATAAGCCAGGTAGATGTCCACAATATCGCCATGGACGCGGAATTTGTTGCGCACAAAGTTCATATCGTTGCGCTCATACTGCA
>JBJEYG010000287.1:0-4586 GCA_051886555.1 Gemmiger sp. | reverse complement strand
TGTTCAAATTCGAGGACTACATCGAAAAAGATCAGCGTTTCCGCGCTTACGAGGCGGAACTCCGCGCGAAAAATCAGAAATAATCTTCTCCGGCGGCGCCAGTACAGCGGTTCGTGACCGCACGTCTGTGCGCCGCTGCGTTTTCCAAAGATGGGGCGGAAAATAAAGGGAATCGATTGCACGCTCCCGGGGCAGCGCCTTGTCCTGTGCTGGTTGTTTGCCACAAAAACTTGTGGTAGAATGCGGCAGGATGCCCAAAATCAGGAAAATCCTTCCATTTTCCGTTTCAAGATGTTGCAATTTACCGCTGTAAGGTTTTATACTAAGTTTAGAGTATTTCAAATTGAATCGATGGGGAAGATCATCTATGACCATTTATGACATCGCCAAGCTGGCCGGCGTGTCCGCCAGCTCCGTTTCCCGCGTGGTAAACGGCAAACCAGGTGTCAACAAAGAGACCCGCCGCAAAATTGAGGAGCTTCTGCGGCAGCACAACTATATTCCGGACGCCAACGCCCGCAATCTGGTCACACAGTCCAACCATACCATCGGCATTTTGACCGATGACATCAATACCCTGCATCAGGTGGAAGGCTGTCAGAAAGTCGAGTATGAGCTGATGCGCAACGGATATTACTGCTTTGTAAAATACATCGGCAGCGGCGAAGACGCGGTGGAAAACGGCATGATCGATCTGGCCCGCCACCGGGTGGAGGGCGCATTGTGCCTGGGCAACGCGTTCCGCAGCGCCGATATCGTCAATCGTGCGGTTCCCCGTCATCTGCCCAACACCCCCATTATCATGGTGCACAACAACAGCACCTTTGAACCGTACAATGTCTACTCGGTGGGCGCGGACGAATGCTCGGCGCTGGAACGCTGTGTCACGCTGATGGCAGGCAAGGGACGGCGAAATCTGGCCCTGGTCATCAATGACGGACGTGTCAGTGCCCCCATCATCCGGGAAGGCTTCGAGCACGGGTTGCGTTTATGCCCCGAGATAAAGGGCGTCGTATATACCGGCGTGCCCGCCACGGTGGAGGGCGGCGAGCAGATCGCTCTTCGCCTGCTGAAAGAGCACCCCGAGGTGGACGGGCTCATCTGCGCTCACGATTTGATCGCCATCGGTGCATTGAATGAATTGCAGGATCAGGGCATTCGCGTACCGGAGCGTATGTCCATCCTGGGTGAAAACAACTCCGCTTTCTGCGAGACCTGCCGTCCCAAACTAAGTTCGCTGGATCCAATGATCTCCATGGCCGCCATCATGGGTGCCCGCACCCTGTTGGATGTATTGGAAAAGCGCGAACCCAGCCGCCGCATCACACTCCAGATGGAAATTGTGGAGCGCGGCAGTACCTGATTTTCCGACCAAACACGCGCCCTGCCAGTCTCATTCCGGCGGGGCGCGTGTTTGGTCTTTTCAAAATTCCCCCACATCCCGGTCGCTCTCCAGCAGCGCGGCCAGCGCCTGCCGGACGGGGGTCCCGTCATGATTGGCATGTATGCGAACCATCACGTCGGGGCGTTCCTTTTTCAGCGGTTCCAGATATCCCTTTCGCAGCAGCGCCTGAATGTGCCGCGCCTGCAGCGGTGTGTCCTGCGATATGCCCAGCGCCTGCGCCACCCGTTCCGGGTGGTGGGCAACCTGGCGCAGGGGCTTGCCCAACGCGCACAGATTGCATACCACAACGACCTGCTGTGTGTTGGCAGGGATCACCGGCTCCCAGGGTGCGGGAAATTTGACCGTTTTTTGGCGCGAGCCATCCGCCTCCACCAGTGTTTCGTCCGCGCAGGCGCACACCGCAGCGTAAACCTGCGGCGGCAGCGCCCGTATCTTGCCCACTGCAGCCGGTTCCGGCAAGCCGGCCATCACATAGCCTTTTTTCCGCAGCTGCGTCAGCAGAAGGTCTGCGTCACCGGTCGTCAGCGTGTCCGCCTCCGCGTACATATGGGTGGAGGTGGTGACAAACACGCTGCGCCCCTGTGCGCGGTATCGGGCCGCCAGCGCGTGGATGAGTGTGGTCTTTCCGCCGGCCCCTACCACTGCCGTAACCATACCATTCTCCCCTTTCCCGCCCTTCTGCGGCATACTTCTGTTTTGATTGTACCACAAACCCGACCGGCCAGCCAGATCTCCTTTCTTCCGGGTTTACTTTTTTATCGCCATGGCGTACAATAGAGATAATTTGTAGTTTTCGATTTTGCGTGTAAGAATTCCTGAAGGAGAAACCATGAAAACCAAAGAATCGCAACCAAATCGCAACCTGGGCGAGGGCAGTATTCCCCGTCTGCTGGCGCAGCTGGCCATTCCCGCTGTGGTGGCTCAGGTCGTCAACCTGTTATACAACATTGTAGACCGCGTCTATATCGGCCACATCCCCGGTGTGGGCGCGGCCGCACTGACCGGTGTGGGACTGTTCACCGCCATTCTGATGCTGCTGAACGGCTTTGCCATGCTGGCAGGCGCGGGCGGCGCCCCGCGCGCCGCCATTGCCATGGGCACCGGGGACAACCGTGCCGCCGAAAAAATCATGGCCAACTGTTTTTCGCTGCTGTTGATTTTTTCCGCCGTGCTCACGGTGGTGTTTTATGCGGCCGCGCCCACCCTGCTGCGGCTGTTCGGCGCCAGTGACGTCACCTTGCCCTACGCATTGGAATACGCCCGCATCTATATCCTGGGCAGTGTGTTTGTGCTGTTGGTACTTGGGATGAACTCCTTTATTTCAACACAGGGGTTTGCCAAGGTCAGTATGCTGACCACGATCATCGGCGCAGTCATCAACATCGTTCTGGACCCCATCTTCATCTTTGTGCTGGGTATGGGGGTGCGCGGCGCGGCGCTGGCCACTGTACTGAGCCAGGGCGTGGGCTGCCTTTGGATTTTGCGGTTTCTGACCGGGCGCAAAACCATCCTTCGCCTGCGCGCGGCCGACATGAAGCTCGACCCGAAGGTGTTTGGCCCCTGCCTGGCACTGGGCTTCTCCAGCTTTGTCATGCTGGCCACCGAAAGCCTGCTGTCCGTCAGTTTTACCTCCAGCCTGTCCCGCTACGGCGGTGACCTGGCCGTGGGCGCCATGACCATCATTACCAGCGTCAACCAGTTGGTTCTCATGCCGCTGCAGGGTATCTGCCAGGGTGGTCAGCCGCTGCTCAGCTACAATTTCGGCGCCCACAAATCCGAGCGGGTGCGCCAGGCCTTTTTCTGTGAATTCAGGGTCTGTGTGTTGTATTCCTGCCTGTTCTGGGCAGCGCTGATGGCAGTTCCCCAGTTCTTTGCCGGCATTTTTACCGCCGATGCCGAACTGGTCCCTTATACCGCCTGGGCGATGCGCATTTACATGGCCGGCATTTTTTCGCTGGGTTTCCAGCTCAGCTGCCAGCAGAGCTTTATGGCATTGGGCCAGGCAAAATCCTGCCTGTTCCTGGCCTGCCTGCGCAAGATCATTCTGCTGATCCCGCTGATCTTCCTGCTGCCGCACTTTTTCTCCAACAAAGTGTTTGCGGTTTTTCTGGCCGAACCGGTGAGCGACATCATTGCCGCCACCGTCACCTCGATAGCGTTTCTGTCCCAGTTCAACAAAATTCTGGAAAAAGGCCCCCGGAATTAAAGGTTCCATTCAAATACGGCGCAGCCCGCGGGCTGCGCCGTATTTCTTCGTATGCTCCTGCGGCACTGCCGCCGCCCGCTCGGGACGGATCGCCGTGCCAAAGCGCCCGTTGTTTCTTTGCTGGAACAACTCAGAGCTGCGACATGGCAATCTTTTCGGGGGTGATGGGCAGCTCACGATGCCACACACCGGTAGCGCGGTAGATCGCGTGGGCGATGGCGGGCGACGGCGTGTTGATAACGATCTCGCCGATGGACTTTGCTCCAAAGGGGCCGGTGGGCTCGTAGCTGCTCTCGAATTCCACCTGCAGATGCCCGATCTCCTGCCGGGTAGGCACGCGATATTGCAGGAAGGAATTTTCCACCGGACGGCCGTGGGCGTCATAGGTAACGCTCTCGGTCAGCGCCATGCCGATTCCCTGTACCAGCCCGCCCTCCGTCTGGGTGCGGGCCAGCGCCGGGTTGATGGGGGTGCCGCAGTCTACCACCGCTTTGTAGTCCAGCACGGTCACCTGGCCGGTCGCCTTGTCCAGCTCGATCTCCACCATTCCCACCATGTAGGGCGGCGGCGAACAGGGCGAGGAATGTGTGGCAGTGGCCTGTGCGGCCTCACAGTTTCCGACCTGCGTCTTGTAGGCAATGTCGGTCAGACTGACCGTCTCTCCGGTGGCAATGCGGCGCACCTGCCCGCCTTCAAACAGGATCTCATCGGCGGCACAGCCCAGCATGCCGGCAGCGACGGTGCAGATGCGTTCTTTCAGTTCGATACATGCCTTTTCCACCGCTTTGCCGGTGATGTAGGTGGTGGAGGAAGCGTAGGAACCGGAATCATAGGGCGAAACGTCGGTGTCTGCACCGAACACCGCCACATCTTCCACCGGGCAGTCCATACATTCGGCCACCATCTGGGCCAGAATGGTATCGCAGCCGGTGCCCATATCCGCCGCGCCGATGATCAGGTTGTAGGTGCCGTCCT
>JBJEYG010000286.1:0-4592 GCA_051886555.1 Gemmiger sp. | reverse complement strand
CGCTCCCCCTTTACGATACATCCGCGTGCACACGGGCGTTAAAATCTCCCTCGCTCAGGAACACGCAGCTGTTGACCTTCCACATACCGTCCTCCCACACCAGCTGAATGGTGCGGTGGGTGGTGGAGGAACCGCTTGCACCGGTTGTACGGTCGGTGTAGTTGGGCGTGAAGGTAGCGTTGTAGATTACCGTGCCGTTGTTGTATTGGATGGACGCGGCATCGCATACCGCCAGATAGTTGCCCATGTTGTACTCATTTTTGGCGTTGGCATCGCTGAAAATGCTTTCCGTCTGGGCAAGGGTGTTCTTGTCGGTGGAATAGACCATCTTGCTGACGGTCTGGTTGTTGATGCAGTTCAGATAACCGGTATAATACGCCCAGGTCAGAACATCCACCACCTTGGCGCCCGGTTCGCCCAGACCGGTTTCGTCGCAGGGGACATACACGCCGTAATCCTCTGCGTCACCGAAGGTCATATCGTTGCCGTAACGGTAGTTGTACCACACGGCGGCGGTTTCATAGCTGCCATCCTTCTGCGGGGCGATGATGCGCACCTGGCAGACGTCCTTCAGCGAGCTGCGGGGTACGACGGCGTCGGAACCGACATAGCTGAATTCCACCGGTACGCCGTCCACCGTGATGGTGGCATCCGGCTGAGCATTGCGGAACACGACCTGGGAGTCGGTAGCCACGGCGGAACCGGTTGTGGCTTCACCGGCAGGCTCAGCGTCCTGGGGTTCGCTGTCGGCGCCGATCACCGTTCCGGTGCCGAAGGAAGAAGAGGAGGACAGTGAGGAGCTGGCGCGGTTCGGCTTGCTTTCGGAACTTTTGCCCTTGCCCAGAACATTGACCAGCAGTACAACCACCACAATGACCAGCACTGCAATGATGGCGCACAGCGCGATCATCACCACGTTGGGCTTTTTCCCAGAAGTGCCTCCGGATTTGCTGCGGGATTTTTTGCCGGAAGAACGGCGGCCGGACGGTTCAGCCTGCGTGGACGGTACCGGGTCCTGCACAACGGGAGTGATGGGCGGCAGGAACGGCGGCTGCGTTGCGGGGGAATCTGCAGCGGGCGCGGGACTCGGGTTGAAGGCCGGCGTCGGAGAGGGCTGCGGTGCCGGCGCGGGCGCGGGGCTCGGGTTGAAGGCCGGCGTTGGTGTGGGCTGCGGTGCCGGCGCGGGCGCGGGGTCCGGGTTGAAGGCCGGCGTTGGTGTGGGCTGCGGTGCCGGCGCGGGCGCGGGGTCCGGGTTGAAGGCCGGCGTCGGAGAGGGCTGCGGTGCCGGCGCGGGGGCCGGTTCCGGTTCGGGGATCTCCATGCCCAGCCGGGCGGCACCGTAGCGGGTGCGGGGAACGCGGCGGGTAGCAAAGGGCGAGTTGGGCCGGGTGGACAGCGGCGCGTCGCTGGAATTCTCCGCGCCGGGGACCGCCGGCTGGGCGGCGGTGGGGGCGGGGTGCTGCACCGCGGGGGGCAGCGGGCGGCCGCAGCCGCCGCAGAAGTTCATATTGTCATTGTCCGTGACAAACTGGCAGTAAGAGCACTGTCTCATAATTATAGCATCCTCTCAGAAACGGGCGGCGGGCGACAGCCCGCCGGGCCGCGAAATTGTAATGTTGCAAAACAGAAAGGCTTACCACCCGAATGCCAGGCGGAAACTGAACTCAACGATGCCCCAGGCGGCCTTCCAGCTCCACTTGATCCAACCCCACAGGATCATGCACAGAATGTGCGCTACCTTGTAGGGACCGTCGTAGGATTCGGTGTAGTCGGTGCGCAGGATCATCCAGTTGGGGATAAAGCTGAATTTCAGCAGGAAAACGAACATCGCACCGAACAGGATCGGGCCGACGATGGTGAAGATGGAACCGACCGCGGCGATCAGGCTGACGACCAGGCCACCCAGGTTGTCCCGGTTGAAGGTGGTGGCGTTCAGTTCCTCGGCCTTCTGCAGCTTTTCCTGGATCTTCGGATCGGGCGACAGCTCGTTGGCACGGCGGCAATATTTCAGGTAATTGTCCATATCCTCCTGGCTGGCGATGTACTCACCGCCGCTGGCATGTTCGGTAATATAAGTATCCGCGTACCAGGTAAAGGATTCGGCCATCTCTCGCAGGAAATCCCGGTCCTGAGGGTATGCCTGGCGATAATCGGCGATCTTGGCCTCAGCGGTGGCTTCGTTGCCCATGTACAGGTCGTACTCGGCGTCGTAGGCTACCAGCACGTTAGTGTCGGGATAGTCGTGCATCATTTCGTCCAGCAGCTGGCGGGCCTGAGCCTTCATGTTGAACAGGCGCAGGCACAGACGGATGAGCATGGACTTCAGATCCGGGTCACGGGACTGTACCACCGCGTAATTCAGCGTTTGGTAGGCACGGTCGTAGTCGTTGCACTCGGCATAGCACATGGCCATCGTATAATACAGCGACGGATCGTTCACACCGGCGGCCAGCGCTTTGCTGGCTGCTTCCAGTGCCTGCTGGTACTGACCGCGCTCATAGAAACTCTCCACCAGCGCGATCAGCGCCGCCGTACCGGTGCCGGTGGGCATTACGGGGGTGGCGTCGGGCGTGTTCACGGTGGGCGTGGTCTGCTTGTTTTTTTCGCGGTTCAGTTTGCGGTCGTAGTCTTCACGGTCAGATTTGTTGCACAGAATGCGGGATGCCTCGTTCAGCAGAGCGATCATGCGCTCTGCTTTCTGCCGCTTTTCCAGGTCGGGCGCGTTGGTGCGGGCCGTCCACTTTTTCTTCATGTCGCGCAGCGCTTTTTCCAGCGCCGCCTCGTCCATGGAAGGGTCCAGCCCCAGTTCCACATAGTAATTGATCATATTCTGACTCCTCCCCAAATTGGTTCAACCTTGTTTATACCGGGTTGATGCTCGCCATGGCGCGGCGGTGACGCTCCACTTCGCCGTCGTCCATATTGGCCTGACGGCGCACCTGAAGCTCACCGATCTTCACGTTGTCCACCAGATCGTACACTTCGCCGTAGATCACACCGTTGCCGTCCAGCGCAAGCACCACACGCACCGGGCTTCCCGCCGGATGGGGGCGCAGGCGGATCTCGGCGTTGCCGATCATCGTCACGTAGCTCAGATCCTCATCGTCACCTTCGGTGATCTGCAATTCAATCAGTTCCTGATTGTCCTGCATGGTGCAGTACTCGTTGGCGCACTGGGCGGGAATGGGGGTGTTCTTCGGAATGATGACCGAGTTCACCAGGCCCTGCGTTTCCTCGCTCCAGATGGCCACGCCCAGGCCATGAGAGTTCACATCCCGGAAGGGCGCGTTTTCCGGTGCGATGGCGGGCGCGGAGCCGCCGCCCGCCGCAGGTGCGCTGCTGCCGGAGGCCTGGCCCTTGCGGATCAGATCGGCATAGTAGGCGGCGCCCAGCGCCACCGCCTCGTCGGGATTCAGCTCGCAGGAAGGTTCGATCTGCAGCTGGTCGCGCACCATCTGGCGGATAATGGGCATACGGGACGACCCGCCCACCAGCAGGACCTTGGCCAGATCCGAAGGCTTCATCTGAGCGTCATCCATAACGATTTCAACGATCGTCCGGGTTTTATCCAGCACATCGGCCGAAAGCTGCTCAAATTTGGCGCGGGTGATCTCAACCTTGGCTTTTTTGCCGCAGGCCGAGATGGAAACGGACACCTTCTCCCGCTGCGACAGCGAGATTTTGGCGGATTCGCATTTTTCACGCAGCTCCTGCATCGCCTCATCGTCATCGGTCATGTCCACGCCGGTCTGGCTCTCGAACTGGGCGGCCGCGTAATTGATAAGCGCGTTGTCAAAGTCGAAACCACCCAGGTTGCGGTCGCCGCCGGTGGCGACGACGCTCATTTTTCCGTCGCTTTCCACGTGGATGATGGTAACGTCGAAGGTGCCGCCGCCAATATCGTACACCATGATGTTCTGCCCGGCGGCGTTTTTGGACATGCCGAACGCCAGCGCCGCGGCGGTCGGCTCGTTGATGACGGCCAGCACGTTCAGCCCGGCGATCTGCCCGGCGTTGATGGTAGCTTTGCGCTGTGCGTCGCTGAAATAGGCGGGCACGGTGATGACCGCGTCGGTGACTTTGTCGCCCAGGAACGCTTCGCTGTCCGCGACCACCCGCTTGAGGATGATGGCCGAAACGTCCTCGGCCTTGTAGGTGGAGCCGTCGTCACGCTCAAAAGAGTAGTCCGGGTTGCCCATGTTGCGTTTGACAAACTGGATCACATTGTAAGGATCCAACATGCTGTTGCTCTTGGCCTGTTCGCCAACCACAACGTCGTCCCCGTCGAACATCACGACGGAAGGAGTGGTGGTTTTGCCCTCGCTGTTGGGAATGATCTTTGCAAGGCCGGTCTGCGGGTCAATGAAGGCCGATGCCGAGAAGGTGGTGCCAAGGTCGATACCGATTACCTGAGACATAAATTACACTTCCTCTCAAAAGTCACAAAATTTATCTCTGTGCAGCAACCTGCTGCGAAAAAAGGAGACAAAGGAAAACCACTCAACCACCGAACAGCCGCTGCAGAAGGCCCTTCGGACCGGTGTGCTTGGCGCGCACCGTTACCTGAAAGCTGGTGCCGACCTGACCGTTTT
>JBJEYG010000285.1:0-18618 GCA_051886555.1 Gemmiger sp. | reverse complement strand
CATCGCTTTCTTCCTCCTTCTCCTCCAGCGTCATCAGCGGCAGGCGCAGCACCACACAGGTACCCCGCCCCTCGCGGGAATGGATCTCCATGCAGCAGTCCGCCCCCAGCAGCGCCAGACGGGCCGCCACATTGTACATGCCGATGTGTTCCCCGTTCACCGGCTCGTTGCGCATGTTGCTGCGCAGCACGGCCAGTCGTTCGGGCGACATGCCCACCCCGTTATCACTGACGCTGATGTACAGCCGTCTGTTACGGTTATTGATGCAGATGCGCACCAGGCCTCCCTCCTCCTTGGGGGACAGGCCATGCCGGAAAGCGTTTTCCACCAGCGGCTGCAGCAGCAGCGAGGGAACCAGTGTCTCGGTCAGGTCGATGCGCGGGGTGATGCGCCATTCCATACGGATGCGTTCACCGAAGCGTACATGATACAAAAGGAACAGATTGTCCACGATGTGGACCTCATGGGAAAGGGGGACCCGCTCCTCGTTGCTGACCAGTGAATAGCGGAACAGGCTGCTCAGCGAAGTAAGCAGCGCCTGAGTGCGGGGCGCGTTTTCCTGCCCGGCGGTATACTGGATTACGTTGAGCGTGTTGAACAGAAAATGCGGGTTGATCTGGCTGCGAAGCTGCTGCATCTTTTCCCGCTCAATGAGCGACTTCATCTCCAGCGCCTCCGTCTCGCGCCGGTGCAGCGCCCGCTCCATTTCATTCTTTTCGTTCAACAGCTGCACCCGGTTTTTCATCGAGTGCTTCATCTCGTTGAACGCGTCCGCCATGCGGCCCAGTTCGTCCTGCCGCGGTACGGACACATCGGGGATATCAAAATTTCCGCGCCCGATCTCCCGGCTGGCGCGGGACATCTCTTCCACCGGGCCGAGCAGCTGGCGCACCAGCGTCAGCAGCACCGCTCCCAGCAGCACACAAGCTACCACCACCAGCGCCTGCAGACTCTGCAGTTTTTGCTTCAGCGCGATGGTGTGCAGGTAAGCGGTCTGATTTTCGTGAATGGCCACCTCCAGCAGCTGCCGGGCGTACTGCCGCAGGTAATCACCGCAGGGCTGGGCGCGGTCGTAGTAACGTTCCGCCGCCGCCGCCCTGCGGCCGGTACTCAGGTCTGATTCGATCCGGTCCAGGTCCGCGGCCAGGGTGGCGTAGGTGGTGTCCACCGCGCAGGCCAGCAGATACTGCTCCTCCCCCACCGTGTCCAGATCCTTCTCGATCATATCCAGATACCGCGCGGCGTCTCTGCGCTGTTGCTTCAGCGATTTGGTCAACCTGTCGGCGTCGCCGTAGTCCCAGCGGTAGTTTTCCAGATCGTTCAGTCCATTCTCAACACAGTTCAGGAACCGGCTGATGGCGTAAATATTGTTGGTCTGGCGTTCCAGCGGTTCCAGCACATAACGGCTTTTGCCGTAATCCACCGCCAGCAGCGCAAACATCGCCGCGCCGAACGCCGCCAGGAACAGGTAGATCCGCCGCATCAGCGTCAGCTCGAATTTACGTTTCGTGCAAAGCCCTCCTTGCGCACCGCACCGGGTTTCCGGCGGAAAAATGAATCTTAATGTTATTTTAACATTCCTGCGCCCGGTTTACAAGGCGGCGTCCGCCGCGGCAAAACTTGTATTTTTTTGCCGGTTGTGTTACAATGCACGCAATTTCACACGGTGGTCGCACCGTTCCGTAAAGGGGGCCTTTTTCATGTCCGAATCCACCATTCAGATCCCCGTGCGCCTGAGCAGCGTCGCGTTTCAGGAATTTGCACTGTTCGACATTCTGAGTCTGCGCAAGCGGTGGCGAAGGCCGCTGCTGTTCGCTGTGCTGATGGCCGCCTTTGCCTGTGTCTGTTTTGTGGTCGGCCGTGCCAACGGGCAGGGCGTGCTGCTTGGCTGGGTATTGCTGGTGATCGGCCTGGGCATTCCGGTGGTGTATTTTCTGTACTTTTTCCACTCGGTCAAACAGCAGGCCGAAAAAATGAAGCTGGATACGCCCCGGCTGGTGTATACGGTGGAACTGAACGCCAACGGCGCCATCTGCCGCCCCATCGGCTCCCATCCCCAGGTGGAAACCACCCCCTGGGCCGAGATGTACGGCGCCTGGCGCAGGGAAGATGTGATCTACCTGTATGTGCGTCCCGGCCGCGCCTACATTTTGCCCGGCAAGCAGGCCAACGTGTCGGATGACAAGCTGTGGGCCTATCTGACCGGGCACCTGCCTGCCGGAAAGTGCCATGCCAAACGCTGAGCGTTCCGCTTTTGGACGCCCCCTCCTCCGCAAACTGCGGAGGAGGGGGCGTCCTTCTTTTTTCCGGCAAAGAAATTTCGTACGAAGGATTGCGCTTTGTGCGCCGCTCATGTATAATGAAAGCAACTAAAGGTAGGATGTTTCAGCCCGGACATTCGCCGTAAAACACGCGGTCACACGGCGCCCAAAACATGGGATGTTTCATTTTCCCGGCGTCGTCTGTTTCCGCACCGTATGGGCAAGTGAAAGGTGGTAGACAGGATGTTGTACAGAAAAGCCGCTGAGATGACGCCCACCCCCATTCCCCACTGCATGGGTGGCGAAGGTACCGTCATGATGGAAAAGCTGCTGGATGCCCCCGTCGAAATGCTCGGCAAGGGCCGTGCCTATGTGCGGCACACGCTGGCGCCGGGAGTCAGCATCGGCCAGCACACGCACCAGGGTGAGATGGAAACGATGGTGATCGTGAAGGGACGCGCGCTGCACACCATCAATGGGGAAGAGCAGACGCTGGAGCCGGGCGACATCATTGCAGCACAGCCCGGCGACACACACGGCATCGCTTGCCTGGGCGACGAACCGCTGGTGCTCATTGCCCAGGTTCTTTACGAGTGAAGGAGGAACGGATCATGGCAGTTGAACCCCGCAGCGCCGAGGCGCTGAACGCTTACCCCACCCCGGATCTTGCCGCGCTGGACGCCGCGCTTTCCGCCGAGGCGGCCGCGAACCGGCGCAAGATCATCGTTTTGGATGACGACCCCACCGGCGTACAGACGGTGCATGACATTTATGTGTACACCGACTGGACGGTGGAAAGCCTGCGCAAAGGCTTCGCCGCACCGGAAAAGCTGTTTTTTGTGTTGACCAACAGCCGCGGCTTCACGGTGGCGGAGACCACCCGGGCCCATCGCCAGATCGCCGAAAACGTGGACCAGGTTGCCCGCGAATTCGGCATGGATTACCTGATCATCAGCCGCGGCGATTCCACCCTGCGCGGCCACTACCCGTTGGAGACCGATCTGCTGCGGCAGGTGGCCGAGGAACGCGGCGGTTACAAAATGGACGGCGAGATTCTTTGCCCCTACTTTAAAGAAGGCGGCCGCTTCACGTTGGACAACGTACATTATGTGCGTTACGGCGACGTTTTGACGCCCTGCGGTGAAACGGAGTTTGCCCGTGACGAGACATTTGGCTACCATTCCAGCGACCTGCGGGAGTACATTGAGGAAAAGACCGGCGGTGCCTATAAGGCCGCGGATGTGACCTGCATCACGCTGGAAAGTCTGCGCGCGCTGGATTTTGACGGCATCGAGGCGCAGCTGATGTCGGTCCATGATTTTGGTAAAGTCGTGGTGAACGCAGTGGATGACTGCGATGTGCGCGCCTTCGCGGTGGCGCTGTACCGCGCCATGGCCAAGGGCCGCCACTTTACCATCCGCTGTGCGGCGGCATTGGTCAAGGCCATCGGCAACATTTCCACCCAGCCGCTGCTGACCCGTGAGCAGATGGTCACGCTGCGCAGCAACAACGGTGGCATCATCGTGGTTGGCAGCCACACCAAAAAAACCACCGCCCAGCTGGAGGAGCTGAAAAAAGTACCTGGCATCGAGTTTATTGAAATGAACAGTGACCTTGTACTGCAGCCCGGCGCGCTGGAAGCGGAGGCGGACGCCATCATTGCCCGCTGCGCTGAGCGCATTGCCGCCGGCGTGACCTGCTGTGTGTCCACCCGGCGCACCGTGCTGACCCTTCCCGACGACACGCCCGAGGCCGCGCTGGTCCGCAGTGTTGCCATCAGCGACGCGCTGCAAAGCTGTGTGGGCAAACTGCCCGTCACCCCGGCTTTTGTGGTGGCCAAAGGCGGCATCACCAGCAGCGATGTGGGCGTCAAGGCGCTGCGCGTGCGCTGTGCCAGGGTGCTGGGCCAGATCCGCCCCGGCATTCCCGTCTGGCAGACCGGGCCGGAAAGCCTGTTCCCCGGTACGCCTTATGTGATCTTCCCCGGCAATGTGGGCGAGGTACCCACACTGCGTGAAGCGGTGGAGATTCTGCTGGGCTGACCGGCAAACCAAACCCAAAAAAACTCCCCGCCTGCAGTGCAGGCGGGGAGTTTTTCTGTTTCATTTCTTCTTTTTGTGCTTTTTCCCGCCGCTCCCCTTCGCGGAAGTGGTTTTTTCGGGGCGCTCGCGCCAACGCTTGCCCAGCTGCACCGCCGTAAAGCAGCAATACAGCGTCACCACTGCGACCACCACCATGGCAGTCAGCGTCAGTTCCACCGCACCGCTGCCCATTGCCTGCAAATACAGCACGACAATGACCAGCCCGCCGGCCAGCCACAGCCCATCGGAAGTCATCTGGTGCTTCCACTGCTCATAAGGCGTGCGCGGATTCTCCGCCTGCTTTTTGGCGCGGGCCTGCCGTTTCCAGATGTTATCGCTTTGAAAAAGCCCCATGATGTGCCCTCCTCCGTTGCGGATGACCGAATTTATTATTAGGCTATTATATTCCAAAGGTAGGATGTTGTCCAGCGCTTTTTACAAAAACTGCGGTCACTTCCGCCAATTTTGTGTAAAACATCAAAACTTCGCACCAACAATTAGGGAGTTCACCAATTTACTTTTTGGCTCGGGTGATGTATTCTTAATATAATCTTAACATAGGATGTTTCGCCGAGGTTGTCGGGGCTATATCCCATCATGGCAGCCGACCCGAAACACACGAAGAAGGAGGAGCCATTTCCATGAAAGTTGGTCTGATCTACACCAGCACCACCCCGGAACTGATTGAACTGGTGGAGCAGGAAGTCAAAAAGCAGCTGGGCGATGACGTTGAGCTGTACAGCTTGCAGGACCCCAGCATTCTGGCAGATGTCCGCGCGGCCGGTTATGTGACCACCGCCCCCGCCGCCCGTCTGATCGGCATGTATATGAAAGCCGCCGAGGAAGGCGTCGACGCCATGCTGAACCTGTGCAGCAGCGTTGGCGAAGTTGCCGACAGCGCCCAGGACGTGGCGAAATACATTGGCGTGCCCATCGTACGCGTGGACGAAGAGATGTGCCGTGAGGCCGTACGCAAAGGCGTTCGCATCGGCGTGATGGCCACACTGCCCACCACGCTGGAGCCCACCAAGAACACCATCAAGCGCATGGCCCGGGAATGCAACAAAAAGATCGAGCTGGTGGACTGCCTGGTGGACGGCGCGTTCGGGCTGGACCAGGATCAGTTCAAAGCCCGCATGACCGAGATGGCCGCCACCATCGCCGACAAGGTGGATGTGATCGTGTTCGCCCAGGGCAGCATGGCCTACTGCGAGCAGTACATCGCCGACAAGTTCGGCAAAGTGGTTCTCAGCAGCCCGCGGTTCGGCGCAGCCGAACTGAAAAAGGCTCTGGCCGCCAAAGGCGTAATCTGACGCTGCTTTTAACTCAGTACGAACGCCGGGTGTTCCGGCGATCAAAACGCAAACCACACAACAGTAGAAGGAGAAACAACCATGAAAAAGGTACTCGCACTTGCAATGTCCGCTGCGATGATGCTTGGTCTGGCCGCCTGCGGCGGCTCGGCCAGCAGCACCTCCACCGCTGCTTCCACCGCTGACAGCAGCGCTTCCAGCGAAGCGGCTTCCACCGATGCCGGCGCTCCCGTGGGCGATTCCATCACCCTGAAGTTCGGCTTCTCCACCAACGAGGAGGATCCCCGTGCCAAGGCTGCCGCTCAGTTTAAGGCGGAAGTTGAAGAGAAGACCGGCGGCGCCATCACCGTTGAGCTGTATCCCTCCGGCCAGCTGGGCGGCGACGCCGACCTGATCAACTCCCTGTCGCTGGATTCCGGCACGGTGGATATCATCGTTACCGACGCTTCCAACTTCGCCACCTATGAGCCCAAAATGGGCATCTCCGCTCTGCCCTTCCAGTTTGAGGACTTCGAGACTGCCTGGGCCTTCATGGACAGCGACATCGAGGCTGCCGCCGAGGAAGGCCTGGTCGCCCAGAACATGCGCGTCCTGGCCCACTACTGCAACGGTTTCCGCTGCGTGACCAACTCCAAGGGCCCCATCGAAAGCCCCGCCGACATGCAGGGTCTGCTGATCCGCACCCCCGAGAACCCCGTCATCATGGCCACCATGACCGCACTGGGCGCCAACCCTCAGCCCCTGAGCTTCAGCGAGCTGTACCAGGCCCTGCAGCAGAAGACCTATGACGCGCAGGAGAATCCCATCCCCGTTATTTACAACAACAACCTGTACGAAGTTCAGGAGTATCTGAGCGTTACCAACCACATCTACTCCGGCATGTGCTTCACCATTGCCGAGAGCACCTGGAACAAGCTGAGCGCCGAGCAGCAGCAGATCGTTTCCGACGCGGCCAAATCCTCCGCTGAGTACGACCGTGAGCTGAACGCCCAGCAGACCGAAGATCTGGTTTCCAAGCTGGAAGAAGCCGGCATGAAGATCAACTACCCCGAACTGCAGCCCTTCGCCGATGCCACCGCTTCCGTCCTGACCGACAACGCGGACACCTACGGCGACCTGCTGACCCAGCTGGAAGACTGGAAAGCGGCCCGCGCCTGATTTCCGCTGACAGCCGAATCAGTTCCCATGTTCTGTGCGGGGCGGAGGGGTTGCCCTCCGCCCCGCTTTTTTATCCCGATTGACCCCGCCCCGTTTTGCAGAAAGGAGAGGTTGCGTTTATGAAAAAAATTCAAACCGCGCTCGACCGGGTCACCACGCTGATCTCCGCGTTGTTGTGTGCAGTAATGATGGTCATTCTGTTCGCCAACGTGGTGCTTCGCCTGACGCCCGGTATCGGCGGCTTCAAATGGTATATGGAGAGCAGCCAGTACCTGAACGTCTGGTCCATGCTCATCGCCTGTGCGGGCATCACCGCCAAGGGCACCAACCTGCATGTAGAGCTGGTGGATTCCCTTGTGGCAAAAAACGCCACGCTGCAGAAGATCCACAAGGTACTTGTCTCGCTGTTCATCGCGCTGTTTTACGGCGTGGTGGCCTACAGCGGCTTCCAGCTGGCAACGCGCGCCAAACAGGCAGTTTCCACCATGCCCCAGTTCACCATGGGCCAGGTCTACGTGATCTTCCCCATCGCCTGCACGCTGTGCGCCGTCAGCGCGATCGTGGACATGCTGGTAACTCTGACCGAAAAATCTGAAGGAGGCGCTGACAAATGATGATTCCCTGGCTGTTGATCTCGTTCTTTGTGCTGTTGGCGCTGGGCGTGCCCATCGCCATGAGCCTTGGCCTGGCTGCCATGGGCGGCATCTTCTTTCTGAACGGCGGCGGCGTTGTCACCATCGCCCAACGTATGTTTGAGGGCATGAACAGCTTTGCGCTGTTGGCCATTCCCCTGTACACCTTCGCCGGCTTTACCATGAGCAAGGGCGGCATCTCCAAGCGTCTGATGGACTTCTGCTACTCCCTTGTCGGCCACATCTACGGTGGTCTGGCCCACGTGAACGTGCTTTCCAGCATGATCTTCGCGGGCATCTCCGGCTCCGCCGTCGCCGACACGGCGGGCGTTTCCGGTATGTTCATGCCGGAAATGGTCCGGAAGGGCTACTCCAAGAAATTCACCGTGGCCGTCACCGCCATCTCCTCCACCATCGGCATTATTATCCCGCCGTCCATCCCCATGGTGGTCATCGCCGGCATCTGCGGCATCTCCACCGGTAAGCTGTTCCTGGGCGGCATCATTCCCGGCATCATGTGCGGCTTGGCCCAGATGATCGTCTCCTACTTCATGGCGAAGAAGGAGGGCGTTCCGAAGGAGGAGGGTCACTTCTCCATCGGCCCCGTGCTGCACGGCCTGTGGGAGAGCTGGCCTGCCCTCCTCATGCCCATCATCATTGTGGGCACCATCACGCTGGGCATCGTCTCCCCCACCGAGGCAGGCGTCATCGCCGTGGTTTACGGCCTCATCGCCGGCGGTCTGGTTTACCGGGAACTGAAATGGGAGGACATTAAATTTGCCTTTGCCGAGACCGTCCGTACCAGCGGCCGCATTTTCATCGTCATCGGCGCGGCCAAGCTGTACACCATCATGCTGACGACGGCCGGCTTTGACAAGTGGATGGCCAACACCATGCTGGGCTTCTCCACCAACCCCACCGTCATCCTCATTATGATCCTGCTGCTGTTCTTCATCGTCACCATGTTCATGGAGTCCATCGCCACTCTGACGCTGTTCATGCCCATCCTGTACCCCATCGCCATGAGCGTCGGCATCGACCCCATCGTTCTGAGCGTGCTGATCACCGTCGTCATCGGCCTGGGTCTGGTCACACCCCCCGTGGGCATGTGTATCTATGTCGCCTGCGACCTGATGGACATCAAGGTGGGCGAGGTGTTCCCCACCCTGCTTCCCTTCATCGGGGCGACGTTGATCTGTATCGCGCTGATGATCGCTTTCCCGCAGCTGATCCTGCTGCCCACCTACCTGATGGCCTGACAGGAACTACGGCGCAGCTTGGCATCTGTATGTTTCCCATAAAATGTTCTGTTTTTTGTTGGTTTCCCTTGTGGCACTTGGATAGAATGTGCTACAATGAATTCAGGTAAATGTGGGATGTTTCAGCGGAATTTTGCCGCCAACATTCCCCCGTTCCCTCTTTTGCACACCTTGGAGGAACCGCAGATGAAAAGCGCACAACCAGAAAAAGAAATGGCCAAATCCGTTGTGGATCAGGTCATGGACGGGATTATTTCCGAGATCATCGATGGCCGCCTTGCACCCGGTGACAAACTTCCCACCGAGCCGGAGCTTTGCCGCCAATTCGGCGCGGGACGCAACTCGGTACGGGAAGCCGTCAAAAAGCTGCAGGCGTACGGAATCTTGTACATTCGCCGGGCAGACGGCACCTTTGTCAGCGAGAGTTACAACCAGAAGATGCTGGATCCCATGCTGTACAGCATCATTCTGCAAAAGCGCAGCTGGCGCGAGTTCGTCGAATTGCGGTCGGTTCTGGACATCGGAACGCTGAATGTGATCATGCAGCGGGATGACGTGGCCACCTTCCTGCCCGAATTGTACCGGACTTTCGGTGAATTGTCGGCGGAACTGCACTCTCCGGAGCCGTCGGTGGACCGGGTGCTGGAACTGGATTCCCGTTTCCACTCGAACATTGCCGGCGCGGCGCAGAACCCCATGCTGACCACCATCACGGAATATATCACCCGCTTAACGCTGCCCAGCCGCCTGGAAACCACCCGCAAGGTACTGCAGTGCGGCCAGGTGGAGGAGTTCGTTGACCTGCATCGCCAGATTCTGACGGTGATTGAGCGCCGTCAGACCGACGCCATCGTCAAAACGGTTCAGGACCATTACGTTTTCTGGAAATAAGCGCCGTTTGTTTTGTATCCCGAACGAAAAGCGAGGAGCTTTCGATATGAAAAAAATTATGATCTCCGTGGCGCCCGTAGCTGCCACGGACATCCTCATCAACCCCCGTGCCATTGCCCGCGACGTGTATGAATGCTATAAAAACGGCGCGGCGATGGTACACCTTCACTGCCGCGACCTGAACGGCCGCCTGACCCCCGACACCAGTCTGTTGGAGGAAACGGTGACGTACATCCGTGAGTTGTGCGACATTGTGGTGGAGATCTCCACCGGCGGTGTGTCCAACCTGACCATCGAGGAGCGCTGCCAGACCTGCTACCCCAAGTGGGTGGAGGCCAACAGCCTGAATGTCGGCTCCGTCAACCTGGGCACGTCGGTCTACCAGAACCCCATCAAGGATGTGGAATTCTGCGTCCAGCAGATTTTGCAGTACAAAAAGGTTCCGGAGATCGAGGTATTCGAGCTTGGAATGATCAACACCGTGCGCGAGCTGGATGAAAAGTTCCATTTTGGACGGCCCATCCTGTTTGCCCTGGTGTTTGGCCATGGCGGCGAGATGCCCGCCACCGTTCCGGCACTGCGCCACATGATTGACGCGCTGGGCGAAAACTTCCCCAACCGGGACGATGTGCTGTGGGGCTACACCCAGGCCCACCGCGAAGACTGGGAGATGGTCAAGACCGCCCTGGACATGGGCGCTTCCACCGTGCGCATCGGCTTTGAGGATTCCGATATGATCGCCCCCGGCGTCCATGTGGACAACAATGCCGCGCTCATTGCCGAGGTGGCCGACATTGTCAAGTCCAAAGGCATGGTGCCCATGACCCCCGCCGAAGCCCGTGCCATGCTGGGCATTCCGCAGCTTCGCCGCTGAGGAGGTACTGCGTATGGTAATACAGGGTGTAAGCTATCTTTCAGATTTTGAAGCCAAAAAAGCCATCATCGCAGCGGCTGCGCGCCTGGAAGCGAAAGGCTTTCTGGTGGCAGGCGACGGCAGTCTGAGCGTACGCGTCGGCCCAAACGCCGTGTGGATCACGGTGGCGGGCGCGGACAAGGCCGCCCTGACTCAGGACATGCTGGTGCGTGTGGATCTGAGCGGCCGTCAGGCCGCCAGCGCCCACCCCAAGGACCTGGGGGACGACCTGGAAGTCCACCTGAAAATTTACAAAGAAAACGACACCGTGCAGAGCGTGCTGCATGCCTATCCCCCCTGCGCGGCCGTGCTGGGTGCCTGCGGGCAGGCTGTGGAAGCTGCCAATTTCAGCCCCGCTGTACGGGCACTGGGCCGCATGCAGCTTCTTCCCTGCTGCGACGCAGCCGCGGTCAGCGCGCTGAGCCGCACCGACCGGGGCGTGCTGCTGCAAAACGACGGCTGCATGACCTGGGGCAAAACGCCTGCCCAGGCCGCCCAGATGGTGGATGCACTGGATTATTACTGCAAGGTAAAAACCCGTTTGCGCGCCTGCGGCGGCTCCTGCGCCCCCCGCGCGGAAATTGTCCCGCCGTCTGCGCCGGCCTCCGCGCCGGCGGCTCCTGCGCCCGCGCCGGCGTCCGCCCTCCCGCTGAACGGAGTGACCGCGTTGATCCGTCCCGGCGAATCGCTGCCGCCGCTGCCGCCGAAGGAATCGCCGGCTCCCGCCGCCTGCCCACCGGCGCCCACCAAGCCGCCGGCTGTGGTGGACGTTCCCCGCGAGGATGTGATGGCGGAGGTCATCCGGCGCACGATGCAAAGTTTCTGACTCCTACTTTCTAAACAGAAAGGATACGTTATTATGGATATTTCTTCGCAGGAAATCGAAGCGATCGTCCAAAAGGTTCTGGCCGGGATCAATCCCGGCAGCCCCGCGGCGGCGCGTCCTGTGCAGCAGCCCGCCTGCGCTGCGCCCGCTCCGGCGGTACACAGTACCGGCGACCGCGGCGTGTTCGACAATGTGGATGACGCGGTGGAGGCCGCCTGGAAAGCCCAGCGCGACTGGGTGACCAATTACAAGGTGGAGGACCGCCAACGGGTGATCGAGGCCATTCGCCGCTGCGCACGGGCGCATGTGGAGGAGTGGAGCCACAAAATCGTGGAGGAAACCCAGATGGGCCGCTATGAGGACAAGGTGGAGAAACACCTTGCCGTCATCAACAAAACGCCCGGCCCCGAGTGCCTGACCACCGAGGCCAAGAGCGGCGATTCCGGCCTGATGCTGGAGGAGTACGCCCCCTTCGGCGTCATTGCAGCCATCACCCCCACCACCAACCCCACCGAAACGATCATCAACAACACCATCAGCATGATCGCCGGCGGCAACACCGTGGTGTTCAATGTACATCCCCGCGCAAAGCGGGTGTCGGCCGACTGTCTGCAGGCGCTCAACACCGCCATTGTGGAAGCCGGCGGCCCCGCCAACCTAATCACCATGACCCGCGAACCCACCATGGACAATGTGGACAAGCTGGCCGCCAACCCAAAGGTGCGCCTGATGGCGGGCACCGGCGGCATGGGCATGGTCAACGCGCTGCTGCGCAGCGGCAAAAAGTGCATCGGCGCCGGCGCAGGCAACCCGCCCGTCATTGTGGACGAGACCGCCGATGTGGAGCTGGCCGGCCGCAAGATCTACGAGGGCGCTTCCTTTGACAACAACATTCTCTGCTTTGCGGAGAAAGAGGTTTTTGCGGTGGGCGCCAACTATGACGGTCTGCTGCATGAATTGCAGAAAAACGGCGCATACCTGCTCAACGCCGCCCAGACCGAGCAACTGGTTCGCATCTGCCTGAAGCCCAAGAAGAACGGCAGCGGCTATGAGGTGAACAAAGACTGGGTGGGCAAGGACGCCGCCCACATTCTGGAGCAGATCGGCGTGCGGGTACCGGATTCCTGCCGCCTGGCTGTGTGCGAAACCCCTGCCGATCACCCCTTCGTGATGGTGGAACAGATGATGCCGGTACTGCCGGTGGTGCGCTGTTCCTCCTTCGAGCAGGCCGTCGACTGCGCCGTTGCCGCCGAACACGGCAACCGCCACACCGCCTCCATCTTCTCCAAGGATGTCAACCACATGACCAGCTTCGCCCGGGTGATCGAGACGACCATCTACGTCAAGAACAGCGCCACCAAGGCAGGCGTCGGCATCGGCGGGGAAGGCCACTGCACCATGACCATCGCAGGCCCCACCGGCGAGGGTATTACCTGCGCCAAGAGCTTCTGCCGCCGCCGCCGCTGCATGCTGGCAGAAGGCGGGCTGCGCATCATCTGACAGTTTTCCGTATACCGATCAATTCCGAAATACATCAACAGGATATTTGTTTAGGAGGATCTATTTATGAAAGCTTTGGGTTTTATCGAGACGAAGGGCCTTGTGGGCAACATTGAAGCCACCGACGCCATGCTCAAGGCCGCCGACGTGGAGTTCATCGGCTCCAACACCATCGGCGCCGGCCTGACCACCGTCATTGTTACCGGCGAAGTGGGTGCCGTCAAGGCTGCCACCGAGGCAGGCCAGGAAGCTGCCGCCCGTGTGGGTGAGCTGTTCTGCGTCAATGTCATCGCCCGTCCCCACACCGACCTTGCCCGCATTCTGCCCCCCAAAGGCCCCGCCACCGGCAAATCCGGCCAGCCCGCAGGCGAGCAGGTGCCCGTCACCGCCGCGCTGGGCATGATCGAGACCAACGGCCTGACCGCCAACATCGAAGCTGCCGACGCCATGCTCAAATCCGCTGACGTTACGCTGGTCGGCCAGGAGCGCATCGGCGCCGGTCTGGTGACGGTGTTTGTCCAGGGCGACGTGGGCGCCGTCAAGGCCGCCGTCGAAGCCGGCCAGACCGCTGCCTCCCGCATCGGCGAAGTGGTCAGCGCGCATGTCATTCCCCGTCCGCACACCAGCGTGTCCGACTGCATGCCTGAGCTGCTGTAACGCCGCCTGAACGGACAGAAAGGGGCGTTTCGCCTTGATCTATCACAACATTACACAGGAACAGCTGACTGCCATTGTGACGGCCGCCGTGCAGGCGGAACTGAACAGGCGCAGCCGCCAGGTGCCGGTGGGGATTTCGGTACGGCACATCCACCTGACCCGCGCGGACGTGGACCGTCTGTTCGGCCGCAGCTATCAGCTGACACCCAAAAAGGCGCTGAGCCAGCCCGGCCAGTTTGCCTGTGAGGAATGTCTCGATGTGATCGGCCCCAAGGGGGAACTGAAAAAGGTTCGTATCCTCGGGCCGGAGCGCGCCGCCACCCAGGTGGAGTTGGCCCAGACCGACTGCCGGAACATCGGGATCTCGGCACCGGTACGTTCCAGCGGCGACACGGCCGGCACCCCCGGCGTGACGCTGCGCGGCCTCAAAGGGGAGATCACCATTCCCGAAGGCGTCATCATCGCCGACCGTCACCTGCATATGACCCCCGCCGAGGCTGCCGCTTTCGGGCTGGCGGACGGCGACCGAATCCAGATCCGGGTGGACGGCATCAAGCCGGGCGTGATGGGCAACGTTCTGGTGCGTGCCAGCGACAAATGCGCGCTGGACTTCCACATTGACACCGACGACGGCAATGCGTTTCTGCTGCGGCAGGGGCAGCTTGTCACGGTGCTGGGCAAGGAAAACGACGCTTGACCAAGCAATACAAAGGAGAAAGCCATGATTCTTGGCACTGTAAAGGGAACGGTCTACTCCACCCGTAAGATGGACAGTCTGGTGGGGCTGAAGTTCCTGCTGGTGCAGCCGGTCAACGGCAGCAAAAAAGACATGCTCGTCGCGGGGGATACCCTGGGCGCGGGCATCGGCGAGCTGGTGCTTGTCACCACCGACGAGACCACACAGTATGCGCTGGACCACCATGCCCCTGTGGATGCGTTCATTGTGGGCATTGTGGACAACCCGCCGAGCATGGAATGACCCCGGCCGGATCATTGCAACAGCCAACATAAGCAACTTCATCGCGGGCCGCCGCCCGCGATGGGATCGTGAGGCCATATACTATGAAAATCATTGTTATCGGCAGCATCGCCGCCGGCGTTTCGGCCGCGGCCCGGCTGGCCGCAGGGGAGCGCAGCGCCCAGATCACCGTGTATGAGAAGGGCGCGTTCTACTCCTGCGGGGTGGGCGGTCTGCCTCATTATCTGGGCGAAAGTCTGGCCGCGCTCAACGAAGCCATTCAGGGCAAAGAGCGCGAACTGGCCGCCGCAGGCATCACTGCGCATCTGCGCCATGAGGTACAGCGCATTGACGCCGCCGCCCGCCAGATCACCGTCTGCGACCTTGCCACCGGCCGGGTATTCACCGACCGGTACGACAAGCTGGTGGTAGCCACCGGTTCGTCCAATCGAATCCCCCAGGTGCCGGGCGCCAACCGTGTGGGCGTGCAAACGCTCAAAAGCGTGGAGGATCTGATCTTTTTGAAGGAATACACCCGCACGCCCTATGTGCGCGACATCGTCATTCTGGGCGGCAGCTGGTCCGGGCTGGAACTGGCCAAGGTATTTCTCAAGATGGGCCGCAAAGTGCGCATCATCGAAAAGGAATCCCAGCTTCTGCCCCAGTTCGATCCGGAGGTCAGCAAGCTGATCCAGGCGGAACTGGAAGCCCAGGGCGTTCAGTTCAGTCTGGGGGAGCAGGTGCGCGCCTTCCCCGGCAAAACCTTCATCGAGCAGGTACAGACCACCCGCGGCAGCTATCCCTGCGATTTGTGCCTGGTCGCCATCGGCGTACAGCCAAACACAGCGCTGCTGGCCGGCACCGGCGCGGCGCTGGCGCCCGACGGCGCAGTACTGATCGACAGCGATCTTTCCACCAGTGTGCCGGGCATTTACGCCGTGGGCGACTGCGCCCAGTGCCGCCAGGGAAGTCTGCGCACCAGCAGTCTGCGCGTAGGCGAGCTGGAGATCGCCCGCACCGGCCTGACCGAGGCGGAAGCCCGCAAGACCGGCCTGCGCGTCAAGAGCGCCATGGCTACCGGCACCGACCGTCCCGGTATCTGCCCCCATCCCAACAAAATCACCATCAAACTCGTCTATGAAGCCAATACCCGTCAGGTGGTGGGCGCCCAGGCCTGGGGCGGCAAAAACGTCTCGGCGCGCGTCAACGCCATCGCGGTGGCCATCCGCGCAGGCATGACGGTGGATGCGTTGGGCCAGGTGGATTTCGTCTACTCTTCCGCCCAGTGCTCGATCTGGGACCCCATCCAGATCGTGTGCGGGCAGGCGACCTGAGCGGAGGTGCGTTATGGCAGAACGCATCAACGCCGTCAAAACCAGCTTTTTCGGCAAGGGCGCCATTCGTCTGGTCGGCCCCGAACTGCAAAAGATGGGGATCGCCCGCGCCCTGATGGTCACCGACCGTTTTTTATATGAATCCGGCGCCGCCGCCCGCGTGGGTAAGGTGCTTTCCGCCGCCGGGGTGGAATATGCCGTTTACTACAATGTGCAGCCCAACCCCACCGTGCAGGTGGTCAACGACTGCATCGCTGCCGCGCGCGGGCTTTCGGCCCAGCTGCTGGTGGCGCTGGGCGGCGGTTCCGCCATTGACACCGCCAAGGCAGCCAGCATCGTGCTTGCCAACGGCGGAACGGTGGAACAGTACGAAGGAACCGACCGCTCGGCAAAACCCGGCCTGCCCATTGTGGCGGTCAACACCACCGCCGGCACCGGCAGTGAATGCACCGCCTTTTACATCGTTACCGACACCGTGCGTCACAGCAAAATGGCCATGGTGGATGCCAACTGCATGGTCAGCATCGCGGTGAATGACACGGACTTTATGTCCTCCATGCCGCCCAAGCTGACCGCTGCCACCGGCATGGACGCGCTGACCCACGCCATTGAGGCGGTGCTTTCCAAAAATGCCAACCCTCTGACTGACAAGGATGCGCTGTGGGCGCTGGAAACCATCACACAGTTTCTGCCCCGCGCGGTACAAAACGGCGCGGATGAGCAGGCCCGCACCATGATGGCCTACGCCGAGAACGTGGCCGGCATGGCGTTTTCCAACGCAGGATTGGGCATGGTACACGCCATGGCGCATGCGCTGGGCGGACGGTACAACCTGCCCCACGGCGTATGCAACGCGGTACTGCTGCCCTATGTACTGGCTTTTAACAGCCAGTGCCCTGTTTGCCGGGAACGCAGTATTTCGCTGGCAAAAGCCATGCATCTGCCCGGCGCAGAGCAGATGACTCCCCCCCAAGCCGCACAGGCGGTGGTGCAGGCGGTGCGCGCCATGAACGCCGAAGTGGGCATTCCGGCCACGCTGAGCGAACTGAACAAGGTAGACCCGGCGAATTTTTCCGACCTGGCCGCCCTGGCGCTGCACGACACCTGCATGGCCAGCAACCAGATCTCGCCCACCGCGCAGGAAGTGGTTGCGGTGTACACCGCCGCCTACCGGGGTTCATGCAGTAATCTCTGAACAAGGCCCGGCCGAAGCAAATGCTTCGGCCGGGCCTTGTTTGATTTGTTATTGCCGGTCGCGCAGCGCGCACCGGGCGGTTTTGACGAGATATTCCATCGCCTGTACCGGGTTTGCCCCGGCCGCCGTCTCGCCGGTCAGCATCAGGCTGGAAGCGCCGTCCAGCACGGCGTTGTAAATATCGCTCACCTCGGCGCGGGTGGGAACCGCACGGGTCTGCATACTGTCCAAAAGCTGCGTCACCACCATGAACGGCGTTCCCGCCCCGCGGCAGACGGCCGCCAACCGTTTCTGGCAGCCGGGCAGCTCCCAAAGCGGCATGGCGTTCCCCAGATCGCCCCGGGCAATCACGACCTCGTCCACATCCTGCACAAATTCCGGAAGCGTCTGCACGCCGGCCGCATTCTCGATTTTGGCAAAGATGCGGATGTGCGCCCCACCGCAATCTGCCAGCGCCTGCTTCAGCGTCAGAATATCTCCGCGGCCACGAACAAAAGGCAGCATAACGCCGGTGACGCCGCATTCCGGGGCCAGGCGCAGGTTTTTCCGGTCTTCAGCGGTCAGCGTGGGCGCATCCACCGCAAGCCCCGGCGCCGCAATACTTTTTCGGCTTTGCAGCACACCGCCGCGCAGCACCGTACAATCCAGCACACCGTCGGCGGTATGTTCCACCTGCAACAGCAGCTTGCCGTCGTCCAGCAGCAGCGTCTGCCCCGGCAAAGCCGCCCGGGCCAGCGCTGCCGGGCAAGGGATCCCCTGTGCGCCCAGCCGGATCTGTTCCCCTGCAGTCAGTTCCTTCGGCGCGTCCAGACGGCCGATGCGCAGTTCCGGCCCCTGCAGGTCGATCAGCAGCCGGGGCACGCCCGCGCTGCGCAGCAGTGCGAGCCAGTCCCTATGGCAGGCCAACGGCCCATGGGACAGGTTCATGCGAATGCCGGTCATACCGGCGCGCATCATACCGTCCAATGCCGCTTCGTTGGCACAGGCCGGGCCGATGGTTCCGTAAAACTCCATCCGCCTTCTCCTTTAAAAGGTCAGCCGCATCTGCCGCCACACCGCTCCGCCGTGCTGCGAGGAGCAGACCCCCTCATCCGCAAAGCCGAAGGAGGCATAGTAATGCGCCAGCCGATCCTTACAGGTCAGCACCAGCCCCGCACGTCCCTCACGGCGGGCATCGCCGATCGCCTGCCGCAGCACCCGTTCCGCGCAGCCGCGCCGGCGGTAGTCTGGGATGGTATCCACCCCAAAAATCATCTGCCAGCGCCCATTCGGGTCATGCAGGGCGGCGTTTGCATACATTTCGTCCGTCAGGTCGGGCAGATCGGTCGTCATTCCGTTTACAAAGCTGACCAGCCGCCCCGCATCCAGCAGCAGCCAGAACCGGTCAGGGTATACGGCCAGCCGAGCGGCAAGGTCCCGCCGGGAAGCCGCCTCCGCCGCCGGGAAGCATGCGGCCTCCACGGCGGCAATGGCGTCCAGATCCGCCGCTGTCGCGTGTCTCAGTTCCATGCGGCGTCCCTCAATCCCGGCGCAGATAGGCCAGCACGTCGGCCGCGTTGGTGTCTGGCTTGACCTTCGGCATCACCTTTTCAATCAGTCCGTTCTCGTCGATCACATAGGTGGTACGCACCACGCCCATG
>JBJEYG010000284.1:0-4642 GCA_051886555.1 Gemmiger sp. | reverse complement strand
ATCTGCCGCAGTGCGTCATCCGCAGGTACACATCCTCAACTGTTCGATGGATATGCCTTACGCCAGCATCCGCACCTATTACAGCCGTGTCTATGAGGCAAAATTCATTGCGGGCGCCATTGCGGGCGCCATTGCCGAAGGGGATACCATCGGCTATGTGGCGGGTACGCCGATCTTCGGCGAGGCCGCCAACATCAACGCCTTTGCGCTGGGCGCCAGCATGGTCAATCCCCGGGTGCGCATCAACCTGCAATGGACCAGCCTGCCCGGCGAGCCGATGGACGAATTCAACGCCAAAGGGATTACCGTCATCTCCGGACGGGATACGCCTGCCCCTGGCCGCCCCCAGCATGAATTCGGCGTGTTCCGGGTGTGCCACGGCGGCTTCCTGAAAGACCTGGCCTCGCCCTTCTGGCATTGGGGTCAGTTTTATGAGAATGTCCTGCGCTCCATGCTGGACGGCGGCTGGAATACCGATAAGTCCGGCACCGACGGTAAGGTGGTCAACTACTGGTGGGGCATGAGCAGCGGCGTCATCGACGTGCTGCTCAGCCGGGAGCTTCCCCAGGGCGTGCGGCATCTGGCGGGCATTCTGCGGTCGGGGATCGTGGCGGGCGCCATCGACCCCTTCTGCTGCCACATCACCGCCCAGAACGGCGAACTGAAAAACGACGGCTTGCGCGGCTTTGCGCCCGAACAGCTGTTGCATATGGATTGGCTGTGCGACAATGTGGATGGCTTCCTGCCGGAATATGAGCAGCTGACAGAAGTTGCACGGCCGATGTACCGGATGCAGGGCATCCACCGCGACCGCATCACGCCCGAGAAAGAGAGCGTGCTATGAAGATACTGGCCGTTTCGGATGAGGAATCCAGGTATCTGTGGGACTATTTTGAGCCGGAAAAGCTGGACGGCATCGACCTGATCGTGGGCTGCGGCGACTTGGATCTGAATTACCTGACCTTTCTGGCCACGGTGGCGCATGTGCCGCTGATTTATGTGCATGGAAACCACGACGGAGCCTACGACAGCGCACCGCCGGTAGGCGGCATTTGCATCGACGATGATGTGTTTGTCTACCGCGGCGTGCGTTTTGCGGGGCTGGGCGGCAGCTGCCGTTACCGCGAAGGGCCGTGGCAGTTTACCGAGGCGGAAATGAAAAAGCGGGTTCGCCGTCTGCACCCGAAGTTGGACCGTGCAGGCGGGCTGGATGTGCTGGTGACCCACGCGCCGCTGCATGGCTGCGGCGATTTCAGCGACCTGCCGCACCGCGGATTTGAGACGTTCCGTGAGCTGTTGGACTTTTACAAGCCGGGGCTGATGCTGCACGGGCACATTCACCTGAATTACGCGCCCAATCTGCCCCGCGAACAGCAATACCGCAGTACCCGCATCGTCAATGCTTACGAGCGCTGTATTGTGGAGGTGCCGGACGGCGTCTGCGCGCCTGAACCGGAACGCCGTCCGCTGTGGATGCGCCTGCTGGGATGGGGATAAACTTTTCTTGCAGTCCCCGGCGGGGCATGCTACAATAGTCTGAATTCTCCACAGGCCACAGCATGGCCGGAAAGGTTGGCAACTATGACAAAGATCGGTGTATTGGGCGCAGGAACGTGGGGCATCGCGCTGGCGCGGATGCTGGCGGTAAACGGTAAGGACGTCACCGTGTGGAGCGCTCTGCCGGAGGAACTGAAAAATCTGCGCACCACCCGCAGGCACCCGAACCTGCCGGGCATGGAGCTGCCCGAATCGATGCACTACACCGCCGATATCGCCGAGGTGTGCACCGGGCGGGATGTGCTGCTGTTCGCGGTGCCGTCGGTATTCGTGCGCGGTACCGCCCACAAGGCGGCGCCTCACATTCCGGATGGCCAGCTGATCGTGGATGTGGCCAAGGGAATGGAGGAAAAAACGCTGCTGACCATGTCCGGCGTGATCGAGGACGAACTGGGCCGGACCCCCGGCCACGGCGATTGCCGTGTGGTGGCGTTGTCCGGCCCCACGCACGCCGAGGAAGTTGCGCAGGATATGCCCACGCTGATTGTGGCGTCCTGCGAAGATGCCGCCGCCGCGTGCAGGGTGCAGGAGATTTTTACCAACGGAAAATTCCGCGTATATACCAACACCGACAAACGGGGCGTGGAACTGGGCGGCGCTGTCAAGAACGTCATTGCGTTGGCGGTGGGCATTGCGCTGGGCCTGGGCTACGGCGACAATGCCAAGGCGGCGCTGATCACCCGCGGCAACGCCGAACTGAGCCGGCTGGGCATTGCGATGGGCTGCCAGGCCGAAACGTTCGCCGGTCTGTCCGGTATGGGCGATCTGATTGTCACCTGTACCAGCATGCACAGCCGGAACCTGCACGCGGGAATGCTGATCGGCCGCGGCCTGACGCCTGAGCAGGCCAAAAAGGAAGTGGGGCAGGTGGTGGAAGGCATCAATGCACTGCCCGCCGCCAAAAAGCTGGAAAAGAAATACGGTGTCGAAATGCCTATTGTGGATGGCGTGGACGCCATTCTCAGCGGCAAGATGCTGGCCTGCGACGCACTTGCATCCCTGATGAACAGGGACTTGAAAAGCGAATAAAAGTGTGCTATAGTATCCCTAACACAAAGACGTGTTCTTTCCCAATTTGGGAAAGAACACGTCTTTTTTGTGATCCTGTTTCCGGCCGGGTGTCACAGCGGCAATTCATGGCCGTTCAGTACGGCCCGGGTCAGGCGGCTGCCGTCCTCATAGAAAAGCGCCAGCCGGAAGAAGGGCGCGTCCTTCGCCAGCAGGTCCAGAAAGATTTTGTCCCCCTGCCAGATGGGAAGCGACGGCACATCCTCCTTTTTCACCCAGGCAAGTTCGCCCTCGCGGCAGGGCCAGACGGTGGGGTCGCCGGTGAAGTCGCTGCACAAAAACAGGTGCATCCGCTCCTCCGGCCAGGGGGGACAGAAAAAATCCACCACACCCCGGTACTGCGGCGCGTTCATGCGGCAGCCGGTCTCCTCGGCAACCTCGCGCAGCGCGCAGGTCTGTGCGTCCTCGCCCGGCTCAAACTTGCCGCCCACGCCGATCCATTTGTCCTTATTCACATCGTTTTTCTTCTTGACCCGGTGCAGCATCAGGTAACAGCCGTCCTGCTCCAGATAACACAGCGTTGTTTGCAGCGGCATTTTTTTCGTCCTCGCTTCCTATGTTATGGTAGCAACATTATAGACCTGCGAAAGAGGAAAAAGCAAGATTTGTATTCAATACAAATACAGATTGAAAAAATAATGATGATGAAGCGAAAAACATTAAAAAGACGCTTGCACATTGCGGACATAATGTGTTAAAATAAACCACTTCATTTTTTTCTGGCGCGGCGACCGGCCTGTGCGAAACCTGCCGCAACCGGAAACGGTGGGAAACAACCAACAGGGGGAATTCTTTATGTATGAACTCATCGTCAGTGTGAACAACGCGGTGAACGGTTTTGTGTGGGGCCCGGCCGGCCTGGCACTGCTGTTTGTAGCTGGTCTGATCATGACCTGCCGCACCAAGGGCTTCCAGTTTACCCATTTTGGTTACTGGATGAAAAAGACCATCGGCGCGATCTTCACCAACCGTCGGGTCACTGCACATACCGGCAGTGAGGATAAATCCATCAGCCAGTTTCAAAGCCTGTGTACTGCGCTTGCGGCGACCATCGGCACCGGCAACATCGTGGGTGTGGCCACCGCAATCGTCAACGGTGGCCCCGGCGCGATTTTCTGGATGTGGATCATGGCGCTGCTTGGCATGATGACCAACTATTCCGAGAACGTCTTGGGCATTTTCTACCGCCGGAAGAATGAAAAGGGCGAGTGGAGCGGCGGCGCTATGTACTACCTGCGTGACGGCCTCGGCAGCAAAAAAGGCTGCGCAGGCATCGGCAAGGTTCTGGCGGTTCTGTTCAGCGTGTTCTGCGTGCTGGCATCCTTCGGCATCGGCAACATGAGTCAGGTCAACTCCATCGCCGGCAATATGAACGCCGCGTTCGGTGTGCCCAATGCGGTGTGCGGTATCCTGCTGGCGGTGCTCTCCGCACTGGTTATCGTGGGCGGCCTCAAGCGTGTGGCGGCCGTTACCGAAAAAATTGTGCCGGTTATGGCGGTTTTGTACATTGTGGGCGCGGTGGCCGTCGTGCTTTCCAACATCACCCAGGTGCCCGCGGCCTTCGCCGCCATCTTCCGCTGGGCGTTCGACCTCAGAGCCATCGGCGGCGGTATTCTGGGCTATGTGGTCAAAAACGCAATCACTTGGGGCTTCAAACGCGGCGCATTCTCCAACGAAGCGGGCCTTGGTTCCTCCGTTATGGTGCACTCCTCCTCCAATGTTCGTGAACCGGTGCAGCAGGGCATGTGGGGCATCTTTGAGGTCTTTGCCGACACCATCGTGGTCTGCACCCTGACGGCCCTGGTCATCCTGACCTCCGGCCTGGTGGACCTGAACACCGGCGCCATGCTGACCGGCTCGGAAAAATCCACCCTGGTGGCCGAAGCCTTCAGCCAGACCTTCGGCGGCGCCGGCAGCGCCTTTATCGCCATCGCCATTCTGCTCTTCGCCTTCTCCACGGTCCTGGGCTGGAGCTACTACGGCACCCGGGCCTGGGAGTATCTGTTCGGCACCAAGG
>JBJEYG010000283.1:0-4650 GCA_051886555.1 Gemmiger sp. | reverse complement strand
GTGCTTTTTCTGCATGTTCACGGCTTTGCTTATTGATGAGTACCTGCTTACATGCCTTCTCTGCTTCATCAGGGTGCTCTATAAAATAGACTTCCAGCTGATGCTTGAGGAAATCTGTCATAGCCTGGGCGACAAATTTGTTTGTGATCGCTTTTTTTGTCTGGTTTTCGTAGCTGGTGCGGGTAGAAAAGCTGGAGGAGATCAATACCAAACAATCCTGTACATCGGCGAATGTAATCGCACTCTCGTTCTTTTTGTACAGGCCTTTGGTTTTAAGCCAGTTGTTGATCTGATTCACAAAAGCAAGGCGCACCGCCCGGTCCGGGCTGCCGCCGTGTTCCAGCCAACTGGAATTGTGGTAATATTCCAGCATCTGCACCTTGTTGGAGAAGCAGAATGCCACATTAATTTTAACCTGGTAATCCGGCTGGTCGGCACGGTCACGGCCGGTGGCTGTGCCTTCGCAGAACTGAACCGGGGTCAGGGCGTCCTCCCCCACCATTTCATTGGCATAGTCCACAATACCGTGCTCGTAATAATATTCGCTTTTCTGCGGCTTGTCACCCGAGCGATCATCAAACGCCAGCGTGACGCCGGCATTGACCACCGCCTGCCGCTTAAGCATATCCCGAAATGTTTCTGGCGGCACATTGATGTCGGTGAAAACGGCGGTATCTGGTTTCCAGCGAATGATCGAACCGGTGCGGCGTCCGGTAAATGGTTCTTTCTTCAGGCCACCTACATTTTCGCCTTGTTTGAACTCCAGATGATAATGAAAACCATCTCGATAAATATCGGCGGTCATCCATTCACTGGCGTACTGAGTGGCACAAAGCCCCAGACCGTTCAGGCCGAGGCTAAAGTCATAGTTGCCACCACCCTCGGTATATTTTCCGCCGGCGTACAGTTCACAGAACACCAGATCCCAGTTCCAGCGCTCCTCTGCCTTGTTGTAATCCACCGGAATGCCGCGGGCAAAGTCTTCCACTTCCACCGAATGATCGGCAAACAGCGTCACATTGATACGATTGCCGTGCCCGTCTCGGGCCTCGTCGATGGAATTGGAGACAATCTCAAAAATCGAATGGGCACAGCCTTCCACACCGTCCGAGCCAAAAATAACACCCGGACGTTTGCGTACACGGTCGGCTCCCTTCAGGCTGACGATACTTTCGTTGCCGTACTCCTGTTTCTTTCTTGCCATGCAGGTATTCCCCTCGTTGATTCAGATACAATGCGGCACATAGCAACTGCGCTGCTCTCATAGTTTTTACAAACAAAAATAATTAAAACACAACTTTTGTGAAAATGTCAACCGCGCCAAAAGAAAAGCCCCGCCATGAAGGTAGGGCTTTTCTTATGTCCGATCCATGTTTATGCGATCACAAATTTATAAATCAATGCCGCTGCAATGATCAGCGCACAAAGAATTGCAGTGATCGGCGGAGCCCAACGGATGATGCGTTCTGCCATGACATCCTCGTCGCTTTCCGCATCGTCATCCGCGTAGCGCCCGCGGGACGAGTCCTCCTCATCCTCTGCATCAAACATACGGGTGCTTTCGGCTTCGTCGTCATCTTCATCATCCTCCAGGACGGGAGAACTGCGATTGTAACGCTGCACCCGATCCATCTCAGGGTTATTCTCTTCCACATAGCCCTGTTGCATACCGATTTCCTGCGTTTTCTGGTTCTCGATCGCAGCAGCAACGGCAGCGGCAGTGGCGGCGGCCTGATCCTCGGCGCTTGGCGCCGGCTCAGAGACTGTCTCAGGCGCTGCCGTCTGCGCAACTTCATTCAGTTCACGCTGCTGAGCTTCGGCGGCGGCGCGTGCCTCCTCCAGAATATTCGTCAACGTGGACTTGACAAACGTACGCTCAGCGCCGCACTCACTGCACACTTGTACGTTCTCCTCGTTGGGATGGAACGCACCGCAAGCGCAAAACCAGCCATGCTCGGTGTCCTGGGGAACGCAGTTCAACTGTTCATTGCCGGTGCGTTGCTGCAACGCGCGGGCAATGGAGCCGGGCAGGCGGCGGGGCATCTTGAGACGTACGCGCTTATAGCCGCGCAGATCCACACCACGCCCATTGAGGAAGGCACGATCCAACTCCACTTCCACACTGGAAATAGGAGTATCGGAGATATACACGGCATCATCGGTACCGAACAGGTCACCGCTGTTTGCCTTTAATTCTTCATAATAGAAATCGTCCTCACACAAAATCTGACCGGAAGGGTCTTTACATTTAAAATGGACTACAAGACCGGTCAGTTGCTCGGTGCCTACATTCTTGAAAGTCAGGCAAACAGCGACCTCACCGGTCTCGTCACCCTTGAGCAGTTCCACCCGGACAAACTGGACAGGGCTGCCTGCCGTGTAATAATTTGCGCGGGATTGTGCCATCAACGAAAAATTCTGTTCCATGGTTCACTCACCTTTAATTCCGTCTGTCTGGATTTACTGCTGGTCCTGCTGCGGAGGCACTGGCGGCTCCTGACGGGGCTGCTGTGCCGGCGGCGGAACCTGCTGCGGTGTCTGGGGGTGCACAGGTGCTTCCGGCTGACTGGGCATCTGCGGCGCAACGGGCGGTACCGGTACCCGCGGAGTTTTGGAAGCTGCGGTATCGTCGAACGGCGGCAACTCGCCGCCTTGCATGAGAATGCGGAACTCCTCGCCGGAGAGCTTTTCCCGCTCAATCAGCGCGGCCGCTACCCGGTGCAACTCAGCCATATGCTCGCTCAGAATCCGACGGGCAGTTTCGTATGCTTCGTCCACAATGTCGCGGATCTCATTGTCAATTTCGGAAGCAATGTTCTCTGAATAACCTTTGCCCTGACCAAAATCACGGCCCAGGAATGTTTCTCCGGGATCTGTACCGTATACCACCGGGCCAAGGCGATCCGAGAAGCCATACCGGGTCACCATGGAGCGAGCCGTATCGGTGGCGCGCTGCAGGTCGTTGGAGGCGCCGGTGGAAATATCGTCCAGCACCAGCTGTTCAGCCACGCGGCCGCCCAGCAGCGAAACGATATTCTCGCTCATTTCTCCCTTGGTTACATAACTGGGCTCCTTGTCCGGCAGATACATGGTATAACCGCCGGCTGCTCCTCGGGGAACGATGCTGATCTGATGCACCGGATCGTGGTGCTTACAGAAAAAGCCGGTGATGGCGTGGCCCGCCTCATGATAAGCGGTCAGACGCTTTTCGTCTTCGGTAACCACACGGCTCTTTTTCTCAGGACCGGCTACGACTTTGATGGAAGCTTCCTCAATTTCGGGCTGGGTAATCGCCTTGCGGCCCTTGCGGGCTGCCAAAAGAGCTGCTTCGTTGACCAGGTTCTCCAGATCGGCGCCGGAAAAACCGGCGGTCTGCTGGGCAATCGTCTTGAGGCTCACGTCCGGGCCGAGGGGTTTGTTGCGGGTATGCACACGCAAAATCTCCTCGCGCCCTTTTACATCCGGCAAACCAACGTACACCTGACGGTCAAAACGGCCGGGGCGCAACAATGCTTTGTCCAGAATATCCGCCCGGTTGGTGGCGGCCATTACAATAACGCCGTCATTGGCGCCGAAGCCGTCCATCTCCACCAGAAGCTGATTGAGCGTCTGTTCGCGTTCATCATGCCCACCGCCAAGACCTGCGCCGCGCTGGCGTCCCACCGCATCAATCTCGTCGATAAAAATGATGCTGGGCATTGTTTTTTTGGCTTTTTCAAACAGATCTCGTACACGAGACGCGCCGACACCCACATACATTTCCACAAAATCAGAACCGGAAATGGCATAGAACGGCACCCCGGCTTCGCCGGCACAGGCACGGGCCAGCAACGTTTTACCGGTACCCGGAGGGCCTACCAGCAGTACGCCGTGCGGGATTCGCGCACCCAGTGAATTGAACTTGGTGGGTGATTTCAGGAAGTCTACAACTTCCTGCAATTCAGCTTTCTCCTCGTCCGCACCGGCCACATCAGCAAAAGTCGCCTTGCGCTGGCTCTCCTGTTGATCTTTGACCTTGGCGCGGCCAACGTTCATGATTCCGCCGCCGCTGCCGCCTGCACGGTACATGGACACAAACATGAAGATCATGATGCCCAGCATACCGACATAGAAGATGATCTCAACCCAGGGAATACTGGTCTTCTGGGGTTGAATGTTATAGACCATCGGTGTGTCAGGATTCGCTTCGTTATATTCGGCGATGTAATCCTTGATGTCTTCGCGGAACCAACTGAGTACCGGGACTTTGTAGGTAACCAGCACCTCTCCATCCCCCTGAGGAACGACCTCATCCTCGCTGCCGGAAAGCTCGGCAAGCAGACCGGAAGTCTCGGCGTCCTGTGCGTTTTCGGGCAGTTCCAGGTCGCCTTCCTTGAGACTCATGGTCAGGACACCCGTGTTGGTATCCAGGTCGAACGCTGTAACCTGCTGATGCTCAAAATAGCTGATTACAGTGGAATAGGACATGGTGTTGCCGCTGACACTGTCCAGTGTGGAATACATTGCCACCAACACCAAGGCGGTCACCAACAGTGCGGCAATCATGATGCCGTTAAATTTCGGTTTGTGCTGCAAAAAATCAACTCCTGCCTTGAGCAGATCCGCAAAGAGACCGCTCTGAAATTATACCTTGGAATATACCTCCGGCTT
>JBJEYG010000282.1:1381-4657 GCA_051886555.1 Gemmiger sp. | reverse complement strand
GCCGCCCTTGTAGGGACCAATGGCGGAGTTGAACTGCACGCGGTAGCCGCGGTTCACCTGCACCTTGCCGGCGTCGTCCACCCAGGGCACGCGGAACATGACCACGCGCTCCGGCTCGACCATGCGCTCGATCAGGCCGTTGGCCTGATACTCGGGATGGGCCTCCACCACAGGCTCCAGACTTTCCAGCACTTCCTCAACGGCCTGCAAAAATTCCTTCTGCTCGGCGTTGCGGGCGGCCAGCCCGGCGTACACTTCGGCCAGGTATGCATTTTTGATAGGCATAAAGAACACTCTCCTTTATATAAATCTTACACCGTACATTATCGTACCACTCCATTCAGCGGTTTACAAGACAAAAGCAATAAAAAAATATAAAAAAAACCTGTTTTTGTCCGCTCCGGAAGCACGAAATCCCATAAAAACGCAAAAGTGTATTTATAATGCGGACAAATTGCGCAGCAGCGCCTTGCGGTGCGGGCCGCGGGGTTGTATAATCGATATATTATAAAACACGCAGGACAGGAGGCGTTTGGAATGCAGGCGACGATCCCCGGGCTGGTGGCACGCATGACCCTGGAGGAAAAGGCCGGGCTTTGTTCCGGCGCGGATTTCTGGCACACCAAAGCGGTGGAGCGGCTGGGGATCCCCGCGATGATGATGTCGGACGGGCCGCACGGCCTGCGCAAACAGGCCGAGGGCGCTGCCACGCCCAACGACAGCATCAAGGCGGTGTGTTTCCCGGCGGGGTGCGCCGCCGCCGCGGGCTTTGACCGGGAACTGGTGCGCCGCGAGGGCGAGGCCCTGGGCGAGGAGTGCTGCGCCGAGGGCGTGGGCCTGCTGCTTGGCCCGGCGGTGAACCTGAAACGCAGCCCGCTGTGCGGCCGCAACTTTGAATACTATTCCGAGGACCCCTACCTGGCGGGCGAACTGGCCGCCGCTTTCATCGACGGCGTGCAGAGCCGGGGGGTGGGCAGCTGCATCAAGCATTTTGCCGCCAACGACCAGGAGTACCGCCGCATGACCGTCTCCGCCGAGATGGACGAGCGCACGCTGCGCGAGCTGTATCTGCCCGCCTTCGAGACGGCGGTAAAAACCGCCCGTCCCCGTACCGTGATGTGCAGCTACAACCGGCTGCGGGGCGTACACGCCAGCGAAAACCCCTACCTGCTGGACACGATCCTGCGGCAGGAATGGGGGTTTGCGGGGGCGGTGGTGTCCGACTGGGGCGCGGTGAACGACCGGGTAAAGGCCATCCGCGCCGGGCTGGATCTGCAGATGCCCGGCCCCTGCGGCAGCGACGATGCCAGGCTGGTGAGCGCGGTGCGCAGCGGCGCGCTGCCCGAGAGCGCGCTGGACCGGGCGGTGACGCGCATCCTGAACGTGGTGTTTGCTGCGGCGGACATCGCCCCGGCCCCCGCCTACGACCGGGCGGCCCACCACAAAAAAGCCGCTGAGATGGAGAAGGAATGCGCCGTGCTGCTGAAAAACAGGGGCGTGCTGCCGCTGGGCGCCGCGCAGGATGTGGTGTATATCGGCGAGTTCGCGGCCCGGCCCCGGTACCAGGGCGGCGGCTCCAGCCACGTGAACGCCTCTTTCGTGACCGACGCGCTGGACATCGGCGGCAAAAAGGGACGGCGCGTGCGGTATGTGCAGGGATTCCCGGCGGCGCGGGACGAGCGGGACGAGGCGGAGTTTGTGCGCGCGGTGGAAGCCGCCCGCAGCGCCGACGCGGCGGTGATCTTTGCCGGCCTGCCCGACAGCTTTGAGTGCGAGGGCTACGACCGCAAACACATGCGCCTGCCCGACTGCCAGAACAATCTGATCGCCCGTGTGGCGGCGGTACAGCCCAACACAGTGGTGGTGCTGCACTGCGGCAGCCCGGTGGAATGCCCCTGGGCGGAGGATGTGGCCGCCGTGCTGTGCATGTACCTGGGCGGCGAGGGCGTGGGCGAAGCTGCCGACGCGCTGCTGTACGGCGACGCCGAGCCTTGCGGCCGCCTGCCCGAAAGTTGGCCGCTGCGCCTGCAGGACACGCCCTGCTACCTGGAATTCCCCGGCGACGGCCGCACCGCCCGCTACACCGAGGGACCGTTTGTGGGCTACCGCTGGTACGACGCCCGCGAGATGCCGGTGCGCTGGCCCTTTGGCCACGGGCTGAGCTACACCGGTTTTGTGTACCGCAACGCGCGCCTGTCCGCCCCGGAACTGGCCGAGGGCGGCAGTGTGACGGTGAGCGTGGACGTGAAAAACACCGGCGCCCGGCCCGGCCGGGAGGTGGTGCAGCTGTACGTTGCGCCGCCGAAAATCGAGGGCATGCCCCCGCGCCCCCCGCGGGAACTGAAGGGCTTTGCCAAGCTGGCGCTGGCGCCCGGCGAGGAGGCCACCGCGCGGTTCACGGTGGATGCCCGCAGCTTGAGCTATTACGACGAATCGCTGGGCGGCTGGTACGCCGCGCCCGGCGCGTACCAGATGCAGCTGGGCCATTCCAGCCGGGACATCCATGCCACGGTGACGCTGAAGTACACCACCCCCCGCCGCCGCCCGCTGCCCATCGACGACAACACGGTGGTGGGCGACCTGCTGCGGGATGACCGCACCGCGCCGATTTTTGAAAAAGCGCTGCGGGCGCTGGCGCCGGAGGCGGGCACTCCGGCGGGCGGCGCCGCCGCGCGGGAGGCCATCACCGACGAGATGAACCGCCAGAGCCTGGAAAACGCCCCGCTGCGCAGCCTGCGCGGGGAGGGAAAACTGGATCAGGCCCGCATGGATCTGCTGGCGGCACGGCTGCGCCGGGCGGTCAAGTAATGTTGCCCCGGCAACAGATAACGGCCGGGCAGCCGGGTACAATACAGGTAACAAAACAAACCGCCGCCGTGCGCGGCACAAACTACAAGGAGGTGCCTTATGGCAGTTTTGACGATCACGAAGGACAATTTTCAGCAGGAAGTGCTGCAAAGCGCCCAGCCGGTCCTGGTGGATTTCTGGGCAAGCTGGTGCGGGCCGTGCCGCATGATGAGCCCGGTGGTGGACGAGGTGGCCGACACGGTGCCCGGCATCAGGGTGGGTAAGATCAACGTGGACGAGCAGCCGGAACTGGCCATTCAGTACGGCGTGCAGAGCATCCCCACGCTGGTGGTGTTCAAGGACGGCCAGGCGGCGGCGCGCACGCTGGGCGCACAGCCCAAGGCCAGCGTGCTGGCATTGCTGAAACAGGCGGGCGTGTAAAACAGAAGAAACGGCGGGCGGGCGCCCCCCCCCCGGGGGGCGCCCCCC
>JBJEYG010000282.1:0-1371 GCA_051886555.1 Gemmiger sp. | reverse complement strand
GGCCATCCCATCCGGGGTGGCCGCCCGCCGTTTTGGTGTCATTCGCCGAGCGCAGGGGCCTGCATTTTGCGGTATTGCAGCGGCGAGACGCCGTACTCCCGCTTGAACGCGCGGTAAAAGGTGGAATAGTCGGCAAAGCCCACCTGCTGGCCCGCTTCGTCCAGCACGGCGCCGTCCAGAATGAGCGTTTTGGCGGCGATCAGGCGGCGCTGGGTGACGCAGCGGTAAAAGCTGACGCCCATCTTCTGGCGGAAGGTCTGGCTGATGGTGCTTTCACTGACCAGAAAATGCCGGGCGGTGCCCTCCAGCGTGATCTTGTCGGCCAGGTGCGCCTCAATGTAGGACATTACCTCGTCCAGCAGTTCGCGCTTTTCGGGGATGGGGGTCAGGCTTTTTTCCTCCCGGAAGGCGCGGAGAAGCTGGGTGACCAGCACGATGGAGTTGCCGTACACGCAGGCCTCCCAGCCGGGGGCGCGGCGGTCATTCTCCTCCACGCCGCGGCGGAACAGCTCGCCGATGAATTCCCACCCGGTTCCGGCGGTGCGCAGCAGCGTGTGGGGCACATAGGCGGCGAAAAGGGACGGCCAGAGGGCGCTCATCTCACTCACAAAGCGCGGGCTGACCCACAGCACATAGCGCCGGTATGGCTCGGTGAGCTGTTCCAGATACAGCGGACGGTGGCTGGCGCCCGGCGGAATGATGATCACGTCCCCCCGCTGCACGCGGTAGCGCTCGGTGCCCAGCAGATACTGGATGTTGCCGCTGCAGCAGTAGATCAGCTCGTGAAAGGTGTGGCTGTGCAGCTGCACCACATCGCGGCTGAAACTCACATCCTCGTGGGTGTCCACATAGTCGGAGTTCATCTCGCATTCCTGGTAGAAATTCTCCCCCACCAGGCCGTCGCGGCGCATCTCCTCGATCATCTCCTGGTTGGAGATCTTGCCCGCTACGTGGGCACGCAGCAAAGCTTCGTACCGGCTCACAATGTCCTTTTTCACAAAAAACACCGCCGTTCTTTGTATATTTTATCCGTATTATAGCACGAATTTGCTGGATTTGCAAGAAAAACTGCGAGAAATGCAATATACTTTGCAATTTATTTGCGGTATGCTGAAACTGTCGAAGGATGCGGCAGAAGTGGTACCGCTGCCCGCCCTTTCTTATCGTGAAAACCCCTGTGTTCATCCGATCAAAAAGGAGTATAATCATGGAGAAAAAAGCTCTGCGCCCCTTCGGCGTAAAGGACCAGGTGGGCTATGTGTTCGGCGATATGGCCGGCAGCTTCGTCAACCTGTTTGTGGATTCCTACTTCCTCACCTTCTGTACCTATGTTCTCGGCATCAGCCCGGCCTGGATGGCGTCGCTGTTCCT
>JBJEYG010000281.1:0-4678 GCA_051886555.1 Gemmiger sp. | reverse complement strand
TAACCACGACAGGGATCAGCATGACAAGGGTGACCGGGTTGGAGGCAGCGTCGATGGAACCGCCCTGGTAGGTGCCGCCCATACCGCCCACGAGCGCATAGATGACCAGCGCGATGCCACCCGCCACGGCGGAATACTTCAGGCGGCTGCTGACAACACCGCCCACGTCGGCAGGGCGGCCGTCGCGGAACTGCTGGGAAGAGGAGGAGGCGATGGTGGTATCGGAAATGGGGGCGAGATTATCACCGAAAATGGCGCCGGAAACAATGCTGCCTGCCATCCACATCGGGCCGGCGCCCAGAATCAGCCCGGCGGGGTAAAAGATGGGGAAGGCGATGAACATGGTGCCGATGGAGGAGCCGGTGGCGGTGGAAACGATGCAGGTGGCCAGGAAGGTGAATGCTACAAACAGGCCGCCCTGGATGCCCAGCTCGTTGGCCAGCCAAACAAATCCGCCGGACAGGCCGCATGTTTTGATCAGCTGGCTGAACATGCCCACCAGCAGCAGGATCACAACCACCGAAACGGAGGTGATGGAGCTGATGCCGCGGATGGCACTGTCCCAGAAATCGGTATAGCTGGTGCAGAACAGGCCGCCGATCAGAAGTGCCAGAAAACCGCCCACGGCAAGGGCTTCCATGTTGAACGCTTTAAAGACAACAAACAGAATGACGCAGAAGAAAACGTAGATCGCAACGGGAACCAGCGACAGATACATGCTGCCGCGGAAAGTAAGTTTTTTCTTGGTTTCGTCCATTTTTCATTCCTCCTGGGGTGAGACAGGCCCCGGCTGCGCGGGACCCGGGTGATTACGTAAGGCCCTTTTTGACAGCCAGCTCGGTCAGAGCAGCTTTGATGCGCTCGAACCGCAGCGCGGCGTCTTCGTCCCTGGCAAAACAGGCGGTTACAATGCGGATGTACCCTTCGCCCTGGGCGCCGTAGGGAGTGCCCTGATTGACCATGATCTTGGCGTGTTCCATCAGGTAATCGGCAACTTCCTGCGAGGTGCCCAGCGCGCTGATGTTCAGCCAGGAAAGGATACCGCTTTCGCTTTTGCGCATTTTTACGCCGGGTGTGGTGCTCAGAATGTCATAAGCCAGGGTGCGGCGGCGTTCCAACCGGCGGCTGTATTCCGGCAGAATGTCGGGATCTTTCAGGGCTGCAATGGCGCCGTATGTAGTAACCGTACAGGGGGCACCGCATACGTTGACGGCGCCGCCATAGTACACGTCCATTATGTGGTCGTCGGCGTACAGGTAACCGATACGGTAACCGCTGAGACCGTATCCTTTGGAGAGCGAGCATACCGTGACGGTCCTTTCCCACATGCCGGGCAGCGTGCAGGGGCTGACAAACTCGATGCCGTCAAAAATGTGATCTTCAAACGCCTGGTCGCACACCAGGACCAGATCGTGACGGACGATAAATTCCGCCAACTGCTCCAGATTGTCCCGGCGGTAGACAACGGTGGTGGGATTGTTGGGGTGGGTCAGGAGCACCATTTTGGTTTTGGAGGTCAGGCGTTTTTCCAGTTCGTCCATGCGGATGCGGTAATTCTCCTCGTCGTAGGTGGGGACAGGAACGGCGACGGCGCCCAGCAGCTTGCAGTTGAGGTAATTGCTGGGGTAGCTGGGATCGGGAATCAAAACCTCGTCGCCGTCGTTGAGGAAGGGCATCATGGCGAACAGAAGGCCGGAATCCGAGCCGGGCGTTACAATAACGTTGCGGCTGGGATCAATGGTAAGCCCGGTGCGCGCATGAATGTGTTCCGCGAGGGCGCAGCGCAATTCGTACAGGCCCACCGGCAGCGTATAGTGGGAAGGAAACCCGCCCTGCACGGCTTCGATGGTGGCCTGCCTGACCGATTTGGGAATGGACGGGTCGGGGTAGAACATATCCGCCCATGCCATTACATCACCGCCGGCCTTCTGGAACACGCTGGCGCCTTCGCCCACGTCGGCCTTGCTGACGTTGAGAAACAATCCGCCTTGAAGATCACGGAATTTTGCGTTCATTTTTGTTTTGATGTCCATGCTGCCTGCCTCCTTTTCCGGTTTGTACAGCTTGCTTAAACTTCGGCGACCGCTTCGATCTCACAGAGCACATTTTTGGGCAGCGTTTTCACAGCGCAGCAGCTGCGCGCGGGTTTGCTGACAAAATACTCTGCGTAGACGGCATTGAACGCGGCAAAATCTGCCATGTCGGCAATAAAACAGGTGGTTTTGACCACCTTGTCCATGCCGGAACCGGCAGCTGCCAGTACGGCAGCCACGTTTTTGCAGCTCTGATGCGCCTGCGCCTCGATCCCTTCGGCAATGGCTCCGGTGGCAGGGTCAACGGGGATCTGGCCGGAACAGTAGACAAAACCTCCTGAAAGGATCCCCTGAGAGTAGGGTCCGATGGCGGCGGGGGCGTTTGTGGTGGATACGGTTTTCATAAGAATTACCTGCTTTCTGAAAATAAATGGAGTTTTGACTAAAATATATTTTAGTGTCCTGTGACTTTATTGTAACAATAAAATATTTTTTAGTCCATTGACGGAATGCAAGAATTTCAAAGAACCGATTTGGATGAATCGACAGATGAACTCAGAAATAGATGCGGCGAATTATCGATAATTTGCACAAAACAAACGGCAAGATCACCGAGGGGATCCCTCTGGGCGACCTTGCCGTTTGCTGATTTCAGCATACCATCCAATGAAATAAAATGCAATAGCTGACGATAAAATTTTTTAACGTCTTTGCATCCCCATACTTGCGATTCTTAAGTGGGGCGTACTTCGCTTTCCTTGCAGTGGCGCAGATGGAGGTAGACGGTGTTCTTGGAGATGCCCAGACAATCGGCCACCAGCACCACCGCGTCCTTGATGTTGAAAATTCCCGAGCCGTACAGCCGCGATACAATCTCCCGGTTCCGCAGCGGCGAGGCGGCAAACCCGGCAGCATCCGTCTCAGCGGCAGCACGCTCCACGGCGGACTGCACCATTTCGGTGGAATTCTGCACATAGGTTTCAGCGGCCGGTTGGTTCTGCTGGGGCAAGTAACATGCCAGCAGCGTGGAAAGAGGCGTGTCCAGATAGAAATTGATGCACAACAGGCCGATGATGCGGCTGCCCTTGCCGCGGATGGCAATGGTGGTGGAGCGCAGCGGCTTGCCGTCCTTGTTGGCGCTGCTGTAACAGATGCAGTCCCCCTGGGCCTGGTCATGGATACGGCCAAGCATGGTCAGGGCCAGTTCGGTGATGGGGGCGCCCTCCTTGCGGCCGGTATGAGCGCCGTTGATGACGCGTATGGCGGAATGCTCCAGATCCTCCAGGCTGTGCAGGACCAGCTCATAGCCGGGGCCGAGATATTGCGCCAGCCCGTCCAGCATCTGGCTGTAGGAATTCAGAATCAGCCGGTCCTCCGGCGTAAAGGCAACTTCCAGCGGGTGCATGCGGTTTCCTCCTGTCCGGTTGTATTAGATCTGATTTTGCTCGATCCAGTGCGCCACGGTATGCGCCAGGCCGGACAGGCTACCCTTGGTGAAGGGGACCTGCATGCCGGCGGCAGCGGCCAGTTCGGCGTAACTGGCGGTGCCCGCGCGGCGGGTCAGCGCCAGATAACGTTTCCAGGCGTCCTGAGGATCGGCAAGCTGCGCGGTGAAAAACTGCAGAGCGATGGCGGTGGCCAGGCAATAGTCGATGTAGTAGAAGGGGCACTCGTAAATGTGAAGCTGACGCTGCCAGCCGGCGCCCCGCCCGTAGAAGGGCAGATCGCCGAAATCATTCCAGGGACGGTACTTTTTTTCCAGAGACATCCATACGGCGTTGCGTTCGTCGGGGGTCAGATCAGGCTGACGGTACATCATGTGCTGGAATTCGTCCACGATACAGCCGTAAGGCAGGAAGAAAAAGCTTTCCTCGGCGTGTACCAGTTCGTATTTTTGGGTGTCCGGGCCGAAGAACAGTTCGTGCCACGGCGCCGTAAGAAATTCCATACTCATAGAGTGAATCTCGGCGCTTTCCATGCCGGGGCATTGCAGCTCGCGGGGAAGGCCGGAGCGGGCGGCCAGGTAGGCTTCCAATGCGTGGCCGGCCTCATGGGTCAAAACGTCCACATCCCCGGCGGTGCCGTTCCAGTTGGCGAAGATAAAGGGCGCTTTGTGGTCGGGAATGATCTCCTCATACCCGCCGGACATCTTGCCCGGGCGGCTGAGCACGTCGAACATCTCATTATCCTGCATGAAGTCGATAAACTCCGCCGTCTCGGGGCTGAGTTCATGGTACATTTTGCGGGCGTTGGCCATCAGTGCATCGTAGCTGCCGTGAGGCGTGGGGTTGCCGTCCGGGAACGCCACAGCGCTGTCCCAGAACATGGGATGTTCCATGCCGCAGCGCTTGGCCCGCAAGGCCATCAGCCGGCCGATGAGAGGAGTAACCTCATTGGCCACCTCGTCACGGAAGGCCTGTACCTCCGCCGGTCCGTAACCGATGCGGTTCATGCGGATGTAGCTCAGTTCACTGTAATCTTTGTAGCCAAGAATCTGCGCCTGACGGTTGCGGTTTTTCACCATCCGGTCGTAAATTTCGTCAAACTCGGCGCGGTGAGCGTCAAAATAGCCGGCCTCCGCTTCATAGGCGGCGCGGCGAACATCGGGGTCCAGACTTTCCTTGTACAGCGACAACTGGGGGATG
>JBJEYG010000280.1:0-4685 GCA_051886555.1 Gemmiger sp. | reverse complement strand
AGCAGCGTCTCCAGCTTTTTCAACGCCTTGCCTGTCTGGCCGCTTACGACCAGTTTGACCATATCGAAGGTGTCCGCATCCAGCGTGACTGTGCCAAGTTGCGCAATCAGATCGCATGTAATCTGCGTATAGCCGGACAATGCCGCCAGCTTTTCCACTTCATTGCGCAGCAGAAATTGGTCATCGCCGCAACGGTCCAAAAGCGCAGATTCCGCTCCCGGCGCAAAAGCGGTTCCCATTTCTTCCGCCCATTCCCGCAACATTTTTTGCAGCGTGGCACGCCCGGGCAAATGCAGTTCGGCGCAGTATCCCAGTTTTTCACAGGTTGCAATCAGCTTCTGCTCCCGTTTCCCTGGGCGAAGCTTGCCGTATTTTTCTTCCATCAGGCTGGTGATAACAAACACAGCATTCTCGGTATCCCGCAGCGTATCACACAACTCTGCCAGATCCTTGTCACTGTAAGCTGATGGTTTCAGGAGTGGCATCTGCACCAGGCGCCGGCCGCCAAAGAACGAGATCGTACCCGCAGCAAGAATGATCTCTTCCACCGACGGGGCAGGTCCATCCAGCACTGTAATCTCCGGGTCATCTCTGGACAATACTTTCAGTACCCGTTGCGCCGCGGAACGTATCAGTGCTTCATCGCTGGAATAAAAATAAAAAACACCACAGCCATTTTTGACCTGCTTGTCACTTTCTTTCTCACTGTACAACATTTCCGCTCACCTCCACATAGCGCACTGAACGCCCCGGACGCAAAACAATCTGTGGCGTCTCACCTCCCAGCAGTATTGTTTCGTCCGTCACCCGATCCGTCCAGTGAATCCTGCTGGTAAGGGTCAAAATGTCATCGGCATAAACACAGGCCGGATAACTTGCCCCCGCCAGAAACAAATCTGTCTGCAGCGGCGTCTCCATTTGTATAGATCCGGCAGACATTGTAATGCGATATCCTTCCACATCAAGTACGGCCAGATTACCATCCTCTGTGTGGTACAGTTCCGCACTTACATCATCCAGCAAGGTGACCTGTCTCAGAAAAGGTCCCTGTGTTTCTAAAGTATACAGCCTTTCGGTGCAAAAATCCAGTGTCACCCCGCTCTGCCGCAGATCCACATAAACTGCATCATCCAGGCCTTTCGATTGCAATGCATTTTCTACTGCGTTCAAGTTGGCAGTGCCGCCGCGAAACAATACCACGGCCCGACCGTTCTGGGTGACAACTGCGCATGGATTGGCGGTATTCCCCACAATGTCGATGCGTACCACATCCCGGTCAAACCAGATACCCGCAATAACAGCCGCTACAGCGGCCAGCAACACCAAACCGGGCCACTGGCGCAGTTTCACACGATAAGCCAGATACCACGTCAAAAACGTCAAGACCACGCAAGCATACAGTGTATATTCCCGCGGAAGCTGCAAACGCGCAAACGGCAGACTGGCACACCATTCCACCACAGCGCACCAGAGCTTTATGGAAAATCCCAACAGCAGCGAAAGCGCGCGCGTGCCCGGGCCAAACATTGGGACCAGCGAAACCGCCAAAACCAAAAGGGAGAGCTGCAAAACGGGACGCAAAACCCAAACCACCAATAGATTGGTCAACACACTGACGCCGCTGGCTGCCATGCCATGGGCCACCAACGCCGGCAGCACAGCCAGAGAGGCCAGCACGGCCCCCAGCAGATCCGAGAGGATTCCCAAGGCGAACTCGATGGCCAAATCGAAAAAAGTTCGATCCTGCGGATGTTTTCTTGCATTTCCCCGAATTTTACGACGCAGCTTACGGATCATTCCCCCAGCGATCTGCACGGCGATGGCCGCGCAGAAAGACAGTTGAAACCCAATATCGCAGGGCAGATATGCGCCGCCAAGCAAGCTGAGGCCAACCGCGCAAAAGCCGAGTGAGGTAATGGTATCCGGCGGCTGCAACAGCAAGTAACCAAGCAGCGCAACAAAATACACGACGCCCGCCCGAACCACAGAAATCGGCATACCGGTCAACAAAACATAACAAATCACAAGAACTGCTTGCATAAGAATTCTCGGGCGGGAAAAGCGCTCCATACCTGACGGATCGCCTGCAAGAAAACCGCACAGCAACATAATATGCAACCCGGAAATCGCCAAAAGGTGGGAAACGCCTGCGGCGCGGAAATTATTTTTTACCTCGGCGCTTAGGAAGGATCGATCACCCAACAAAAGTGCCGCAGCAACACCGCCCTCCCGGCCCGGCATCCAGGTCCGCAGTTTGGAAGAAAGCGCCTTGCGTAGGCGGTACAGTGTAAATGTGAAGCCGGAAGCATCCGCTTGCCGTTGATATCCTTCCTCATACCTTGCCGCAAGGTATACGCCCCGGGCATTTTTACTTGCACGAAAGCTGTTTTCTTCCAGTGAACAGAAAGTAACCGTTGCGGTAAATCGCTCGCCTGGCCGTGAATCGGGGAAAAGCGAACAATCAACATAGAAATTTACCGGCTGACCGTCCAGCTCAGTCACATGCAGCGTTGCGCGGCACATGCCTTCCACATAGCTGCTCTCACAGTCGGTTCCGACCGTAACGGTACATTCCGCAGTGCGACCCGTATATGCCAGGACCGGGCGTACCCGCACTGCATAAAACCCGGCAAAGAACGCAAAGCCCAACACAGCCCCCACGGTAGGGATAAATAATGCGTGCAACGTTTTCTTTCCTGCCGAAAGAATTCCCTGCCAAAGCGCAAGCAAAATAAAAAGTGCCGCCAGCAGCAGAACGGCCGATGGCGGCAGATAAGCCGCTGCCAGTTCTGCCAGAGCAAAGGCAAAGCAAAAAGCAGCTGCTTTACGTTTCATGGTTTTCAGCGGAAAAACAGCGGCAACGGTTCCAGGAAGATGATATCGGTACGCTTGGATGCATCACCTTCCGCGAGAACGGCAGCACGGGCCACAACGGTACCGGTGCTCTTGGAAGCCAACGCTTCCAACGCATGCAGTGAACCGCCGGTGGAAATCACATCATCCACAATCAAAATGCGTTTGCCATTCATATAGTCCAGATCCTTGCGGTCGATCACAAGCGTCTGCTTACCGGCTGTCGTGATGGATTCATCCTCAATGACCACCGGTTCCTTCATGTACAGCTTGACGCCCTTACGGGCGGGAATCCACTGTTTGCCGCTCTGACGGGACATCTCGTAGGCCAGGGGAATTCCCTTTGCTTCCGCAGTCAGAATCACATCAAATTCCGGGCACTTGGCCAACAGGTCACGTGCACAGGCCACAGTCAATTCCACATCGCTGAACATGATAAAAGCCGCAATGTCCATGTGATCATTCAGTTTGCACAACGGAAGTTCGCGGGTCAGGCCTGCAACGTGCAGGGTATAGGTTTCTGCCATAATCGTTTCCTCTTTTTTTAACATAGAAAGGTAAGCTTCAGAAAAGCTTTCTCAGCCCGGAGGCCAGGCAAGGCTACGTTTTGCCAGCACATGGAAGTGCAGGTGCTTGACGCTCTGCCCGCCATCCATCCCCACATTTGTCACAACACGGTACCCATTTTGACAGCCGAGCTCAGCGCACAGTCGCGCAATCACTGCGTACACATGACCCACCAAAGTGCTGTCCTCTTCGGTCAGACATGCTGCAGAGTCAATGTGCCGCTTGGGAATCACCAGAAAATGTACCGGCGCTTGCGGATCAATGTCGTAAAAAGCCAGCAGGGTATCATCCTCATACAACTTATTGGAAGGGATTTTCCCCGCCGCAATCTTGCAGAACAGACAATCGTCCAACGTTTTCCCTCCTTCCCGTTTGATTCTTTTTATGACTCCGCGATCCGAACTGTTGTTCAAACAGTCGGATTCGCGGTTTGCGCAGGTTCTGTTACAATTACTTATTCATAGCAGCTTTGACGATCTCGGGCACGGCGTGCAGCGCTTCGTCGATCTTGGTGTTGTCGCGGATACCCGCCATCGCGAAATCGGGCTTGCCGCCGCCGTTGCCTCCGGCAATCGCAGCGATCTGCTTGACCAGCATGCCGGCTTTCAGTCCGCGGGCCTGCGCATTTTTGGCAACGCCCACCGCCATGGTGGTTTTGCCGCCGTCACTCCCCACCAGTACCGTCACAGAATCGGGCGCCATATCGCGTACTTTATCCACCATACCGCGCAGGCTTTCCGCTGCAGTGCCGCTGAAATATGCAGAAATAATGCGGACGCCGTCCACATCCACCGCATTCTCAAACAGACCGTCGATCTTGGCGCTGGCCATTTTGGCTTTCAAAAGTTCCAGCTGTTTGTTTGTCTCTTTTAATTCTGCGGTTAATGCGGCAGCACGCGCCGGCACATCCTTCGCATTGTTGGCCTTCAGCGCGGCAGCAGTTTCGTTCAACTCACGGGTACGCTCATCCAGCAGATCCAGCACGCCAAAAGCGGTCGTCGCTTCAATACGGCGGATGCCTGCAGCAACGCTGGATTCACTCAGGATCTTAAAGCATCCGATTTGTGCGGTGTTGGCCACATGGGTACCTCCGCAGAATTCGGTGCTCCAGCCGCCGGCGTCTACAACGCGAACCACACTGCCATATTTTTCACCGAACAGCGCCATTGCGCCCAGCTTTTTGGCTTCCTCAATGGGCAGATTTTTGATTTCGACGGGAATTGCCTCGAAAATCTTTTCATTAACCTTACGTTCCACCTAGATCG
>JBJEYG010000279.1:0-4688 GCA_051886555.1 Gemmiger sp. | reverse complement strand
GACAGTTTCGCCGTAAGCTGCCTGAACCTGGGCGTCGGCGGGCTGGCGCTGGCCGTGATGGGCTTTGCCATGGGCGGGAGCCTGCATCCTCAGGACGCCGGTGCCGTGCCGGTGCTGCTGTATCTGGCGTTTGTGTCCGGTGCGGGGTATATGCTGTGGGCGCTGCTGATGAAGAACAACCCCGTCTCCCGCATCAGCGTGTTCGGACTGCTGATTCCGGTGGTCAACACGCTGCTGTCGGCGGTGCTGAACGGCGAGCCGCTGTTTGAGTGGCAGTACATTGCTGCGCTGGTTCTGGTTTGCGGCGGTATTTTCCTCGTTAACAAGCCGAAAAAGGCGGTGGCGGCGTGACCGGCATCTTCGATACCCACGCCCACTACGGCAGCCGCCAGTTTGACGCCGACCGCCACACGCTGCTGGCGGGCTTCCCGGCAGCGGGGGTGTGCGGCGTGCTGGAATGCGCCACCCATTCGGGCGACGCGGCGGCGGCGGTGGCTCTTGCGCACCGGTACCCCTTCGTATGGGCGGCTGTGGGCATCCATCCCGAAAGCCTGATCGAGGAAGATGCCGCCACGGTAGCCGTCTACCACGGCGACTGGCGGGCGGAACTGGCCGCGCTGCGCCCGCTGTTTGCGGACGAGCGGGTGATCGCAGTGGGGGAGATCGGGCTGGATCACCACTGGCCGGTGCCGAAGGAGGAGCAGTACGCGCTGTTCGAGGCACAGCTTCAACTGGCGGTCGAACTGGATCTGCCCGTTTCGGTGCACGACCGGCAGGCCCACGCCGAAACCTATGAACTGCTGAAGCGTTACCGCCCCCGGGGGATCCTGCACTGTTACAGCGGCAGCGCCGAGGACGCCGGGTGGCTGGTGGCGCAGGGCATGTACCTGGGCTTTGGCGGCGCGGTGACCTACAAGGGCGCCAAGCGCGCCGCGAAGGTGCTGGCCGCCATCCCCCGCGAGGCCGCCGTGCTGGAAACCGACTGCCCCTACATGGCCCCCGAACCGCTGCGCGGCACCCGCAACGACAGCCGCGCCATCGCCCATGTGGCAGAGTACATCGCCGGTCTATGGGGCACGACCCCCGATGCCGTGCTGGCCCAGACCGCCCAAAACGCCCGCCGGGCGCTGGGGTTGGAAGACCGGCAATCATTTCAGTGTTTTATTGACAAATTATAAAAACAGGAGTGTTCGTTATGAAAGCACGTATCCCCAAACACCGCGAATTTTTGATCGATTTTCCCCGCGACATGGACGCCGCCAGGGCGGACGAGGGCTGGGCAAAGCTGAACCAGATCGTGGAGGACTACAAAAAGGCCCACAACGGCCAGAGCGTCTACTCCCCCACCTTCATTGAGGATTGCGAGCCTGCCGTCAAGGAGCTGCAGAAGGAGTACGGCTTCAGCTACACCATTCAGGAATCCTGAGCCGAAAACGCAAAAACCCGCCCGGGCGGAAGGGGCTTCCGCTGCGGGCGGGTTTTGTGTTGTCGGGAGCGTGCTGCGGGTCAATCCGCGTTCAGTCTGGTCTGAACCCAGTACTCGCCCATGGTGGCGCCGGGTTTGCCGGTGCACTCGTCGGCCAGGTACTCCGCCAGGCCACAGGCGGCGGGCTGCCAGGCAAGCGCCTGTTCCACCGTGGCGAACTCCACCTCGGCGTACCAGAACGCGGTGGGCAGACCCTCGTCCACCAGATTGACCTCCAACGCCAGGCCGTCGGGCAGGGCGTAGGTGCGGCGGGTCTTGCGGATCAGCGGCTTGCCGATCAGGTGTTCCAGCTTTGCGAACAGTTCGGCGTCGATCTCCGTCTCGATCTCCTCACGGGCCAGCGTGCCGGCGCCCTTGAAGCACAGCACCAGCGCCGTCGCGCCGCCCTGCAGCGCTTCCCGGCGGATGCGCACCGTCGGCCGGACGCTGATATACCCCTGGTCCATCCGGTATTCCCTGGTGCAGGCAAGGCCCTGCGGCCAGCCGGACACCATCCATTTGCGTTCAATTTCCATCCTGTTTCCTCCTTACGGGCGGGCGGTTCGGCGCCTTTTTCTCGTAAAAACGTACAAAACTGCCAGTCCTGCCAGCGACGCGGCGCTGACCAGCTCCGCCGCCGCAAAGCGCAGCGGCTTGTGGTAGCGCACCGTCACCGTACCCGAGGCGATGCCCGCAGGGACGGTGACCTGCAGCATCTGGTAGTTGTCGTCCGGCCCCAGGGCCAGCCGGGTGCCGTCGTCCAGCGTTGCCTCATACAGGTCGTAAAAATACAGCGGCAGGCGGAACTGCGCGCCCGTTCCGTCCGACGTGAAAGAGAAGCGCAGCGTTGTGTTGTCGCGGTCGTAATCCAGGACCTGGGCGTTGCTCCGGGTGCGCACGCCGACCTGGGACGCCTGGTAGCCCACCGCGCCGGCGTCCGTCCCGGCCAGCAGATACTGCCCGCCGTACACCCAGCCGCGGTTCCAGTCCGCGGAGCTGCTGTCCAGCGTGGTGGCGTTGGTGAACAGATAGCCGCTGCCTGCCGAAAGTGCCGCCAGCACCGCCACCGTGACCACCACGCCTGCGGCGGCCTGCCGGTTGCGGCGCAGCAGTTCCTCCACCGCCAGCGCCGTCACTGCGGTGTACAGCACCGACACCACCATCAGGGTACGCCAGGCAAACTGCATTTTGCAGAAGGTCGCCTGGACCAGCGCATACTGCTGCAGCTGTGCCCAGGGGAACAGGTTGGAGGCCATCAGCAATGCCACGGTGCCAAGGCCCAGGCATCCCAGGCCGATGCCGCGCCGCGGCAGGGTGTCGGGGTCGCGCCGCAGCACAAACCACAGGAACAGCACCACGCCAAGCAGCGCCGCCAGCCCCACCGACAGCGGCATTTCGCCTGTGGTGGTTTTGTCGTAGTTGTCGCCCCAGGTGGTGTAGGAGTCCATGAACGCCTGCCACAGGTAGATGTTGGCGGTGTCCAGATACCCTTCCTCATGGAAAATGTGCAGGTCCCAGCCGGAATAGTGCAGAAACGGTACCAGGAACCACAGGTTCGCCAGCACGGTGGCCACCGCCGCCGCCACGATGGCGCCCAGCCGGCGCAGGTCGGCGAAGAAGCGCCGGCCGTCCGCCAGCAGCACCGCCACGGCGTACAAAACGCCGAACAACACCACCAGGAAGGCGGAGATCACATGGCTCTGTAGCACGCAGGTGATGCCTGCCGCCGCCATCCAGAACCCCTTTTTGTAGTCGCCCTGGGCAAGCTGCCAGATCCCCACCGCCGCCAGCGGCAGAAAGGCCATGGCCAGCGCCTCGCCCAGAGCCGCACGGGTGTACACGTCGTTCAGACGGTAGGGGCAGCACAGATACAGCAATGTGAAAATGAGCGCCGCTTTGTCGCCCAGCATCTCCCGCATGGCGTAGTAGGAGGTATAGACGGTGGCGAACACGATAAAGATGAGCAGCACCTTCATGCCGAACAGCACCGAAGCGCCCAGCGCGCACAGCACGCCGGAGGGGTAAAAGAACAGTTCCGGGTACATGATGGAGCTGATGTAGCCGGCGCCGTTGAGGAAGTCAAAGTTGAGACGCACCGGAAATTGCCCCATGGCAAGCCCCGACGCAATGCCGTACAGGCGCGAGATGTGAAATTCCAAATCCATGCCGTAGGGCAGGTGATCGGTGAGATAGGGCAATGAAAAGACCCCCGCCAGCAAAAACAGCTGCAGGTTGCGGGGGCTGCCCGCCCGCATGCGCCGCACGCACCAGGCAAAAAACGCAGCGGCCAGCATCAGCAGCGCCAGCGTCCACCAGGCGTCGGTGTACAGCGGCCCGTCCGATTCCACCGTGCAGCCCAGCAGCTCCAGTGCGCCGTCGCCCAGCGTCGAGCGCACCAGCAGTTCGGAGGTGTAGCCCTCCAACTCCACCAGGACGGTCACCGCCCCGGCGCCGGGATCGTACACGCCCTGCGCCAGTGTGCAGTTGCGCTCCCTGTCGTACAGCGTAAAGCCGCCGCCCGCGCCCCCCGCCTGATAGCGGATGGTGTACCGGTAGGTGCCGGGATACAGGTCGTGCAGCGCGTAGCCCTCGGCCACCTGCTGTCCCGCCTGCCAGCCGGCGCAGTCCGCCGGGTCGTAGCCCTCGGCGTAGCCTGCGTCGCCCGGCTCGGCGTGGTAGACGTCCTTCGCCCGCGCGCCCCAGAACCACAGCCCCAGCATGGCCAGCGCGGCCAGCAGGCACAGCAATTTGGTACGTTGTTCGTACATTTTTTTCAGCATGATGTCCTCCCCCGCCCGCCGTGCTGCCGGCAGGCGGAACCAATGTGTTATCTTTTATTATAATGCAATTCGCCCTGCGGCGCAACGGTGCGGGGCCGCCGCCGCACCCCCGCAGCCGAAGGCCGGGGTGGTCCATGACTGCATGTTGGGACGGACCGGTGTGCGGCGGCGGCAAACCGGGCGAAGCACTGTTTGGCGTACGGCGTACCCCTGTCCGGAACATCTTGTGGGATTGGACTGCCCCGGCCCGAGGCGTTCGGGTGGGCTGCCGCTCACAGCCGGGGGCGCACACGGTTTATGAGCTAAACTGCCAGTTTTCAACCGGGAATCCCGGCTTGATTTGGGCACAACGCCACTTGCGTTTTGTTTCCTCAGCATTTATAATAAGTCCATAACAGCAAGGGCGCTGCGAATGTGGTTCGCAGTGCCTTTTCTATTTAGAG
>JBJEYG010000278.1:0-4695 GCA_051886555.1 Gemmiger sp. | reverse complement strand
TGGACGTGGAGGAGGACTGGGCCTGCGAGGCACGCCGGTACTATTTCGGCATCGTGGGCAAATACGGCGTTCAGGTGCAGGCCGTGCTGAAAAAGGCCGCCGCGCTGGACATTCAGACCATCTGCCCGCTGCACGGCCCGGTGCTGCGCGAAAATCTCGGCGATTACTTAGGGCTGTACAACACCTGGTCCTCCTACGGGGTGGAGAGTGAGGGCGTGGTCATTGCTTACGCCTCCATCTACGGCCACACCAAGGCGGCCGCCGAGCTGCTGGCGGACAAGCTGCGCGCCAAGGGCGTGACGGTGGCGGTCAACGACCTTGCCCGCTGCGATATGCATGAGGCCGTGGAGGATGCGTTCCGTTACGGTAAACTGGTGCTGGCCAGTTCCACCTACAACGGTGGCGTGTTCCCCTCCATGAAGGCATTCCTGGACAATCTGACCGAGCGCAACTTCCAGAACCGCACCGTCGCTTTTATGGAGAACGGCTCCTGGGCGCCCACTGCCGCCAAGGCGATGGCCAAACAGCTGGAAGGGTGCAAAAACCTGACCTACGCCGCCAATACCGTCACGCTGAAAGGTGCGCTGGATGACGCCTCCGCCGCCAAGCTGGACGAACTGGCTGCCGAACTGGCGTAATTTTTCCGCAAACTCCCGCCCGTGTCCCGCATTTTGCGGTGGCGCGGGCGTTTTGCCGTCAAGGAGATGTCTGTCAATGGAATCCACTGTCCTGGTGCGCTCCGTTCCGCCCGACTGTGCGGACGCCCGGCGCCTGACGGGCGAATTGAACGCGGTCCTGACCGCCCTGACCGGCGCAAGCGGCGCGGCGGGTTTTGCCGAAGCGGATGCCGCCGGGCCGCATTCGGCATTTGTCATCGCCTATGCCGGCGGCAAAGCGCTGGGCTGCGGTGCGCTGCGCCCGCTGGACGGCGATACCGGTGAACTGAAGCGCATCTATGCCCGTCCCAACCGGCTGGGCGTGGGCCGCGCAGTGCTGGCCGCGCTGGAAACCGAAGCCCGTGCGCTGCACTACGCCCGCCTCGTTCTGGAGACGCGCCGCGTCAACCGGCACGCGGTGGAATTCTACCGCAAGAACGGCTGGACGGAATGCCCCGGTTACGGCGTGTACGCCGCCCGGCCGGAGGCGATCTGCTTTTGTAAAACGATGGAATAAGGCAAAACGGCCGGGAACACGGGTTCCCGGCCGTTTTTGTGAATTATTCCTCCGCCTGGGCAGTCTCGGCGGTGGCGGCCGTCAGCGACTCTCTGCTGACGGCAAACGCCGTACGGTTGCTGGCCAGTGTTTCGTACACCAGGTCGTCCTCGTCATTCAGCAGGAAGTAGCAGCTCTCGCCGTCCCCGCTCAGGCTGCCGAACTTCACCTGCGCGGCAGTACCGTCGGCGGCAAATACCGTCACAATGGCGTCTGGCGCATCCAGCCCGTAGGCGGAAAGCGCCTCCGGTTGTGTGATCGTCCAGGTGCTGGTCATGGCGCATACCGTGTTGGCCATCAGGTTCAGCGCCGTCTGGTCCAGCTCGCAGGTTTCGTCGTCGGCCAGCGTCCAGGTGCCGTCCTCCTGCAAAAACCGCAGTGTCTCGCTGCCCGTCACCAGCGTCATCTCGCTGATCTCTTCCTTCTCCAGGTCGGTCACATCCACCCCGCCGTACAGGTCGGCAGACGTTTTTTTCAGCTTGCTCAGGTCGGTGGTTTTAACGGTATACACCGCGTCGCTGCCGGCCACCTGGGCGTAGCTGTCGCCGGTCACGCTGTTCTCGGCGCCCACCGTCAGCGAAAAGCGGTCTTCCCCGGCGGTCAGCGTGCATTCCAGCACCGGTTCCTCCAGGCCGAATTCGCTTTTCTGGCTGGTATCCTCCAGTTCACGCACCGCCTGCAGTCCGGTCAGACCGGTCAGCAGTGTCTCCACCTTGCCCTGGTCCAGCGTCAGCTTTGCATCCGCTTCCAGCTGCCACACACCGTCCTTCCGGACCAGCGAAAGCGTTTCGCCCTCCCAGCTGCACTGCAGCGAATCGGCATCTCCGGCATTCAGGGAGCACAGAGCCACGCCGGTTTCCTCCGTTTCCTCGGGGGTGTTTCGCAGCGCCAGCAGTGCGCCGCACAGGACCGCGGCCGTCACCCCCAGTGCCGCCAGCGGAACCCATTTGTTCTTGGTCATATTACTTTCTTCTCCTGATGATGGAAATCACAATACCCGCCACAAGAATGGCCAGCGGCAGAACAATGGTGAACAATACGCCCAGCACCAGCACCATGTTGGCGGGCACGCTCAGCGACTCGGCGCTCATGCTCTTGGAGTCAATGACCACCGCATTCTCCTCGCCGTTCATCCAGTTGACCACGCTGCCCAGCAGCTGGGCATTGCCGCCCGACACGGCGGAATCCATGTTCGACAGCAGGATGTTGCCGCAGTTGAACCAAACCACGGTGGCGCCGGTGTCGGTGTTCTCGGCGATCACGGCCAGGTCAAAACTGCCTTCGGGGTCATCCGCCGCCTTCTCGGCAGTCTCGGCGGTGGCATAGCCGCGCATGGAGTAAGCCTCGCTGCTGGTGCACAACAGTGCAGTGTAGCTCATATTCTCGCGCTCTTCGTCGGTCACAATGCCCTGCGCCACCGGCGCAAATACATACATACCGGTGGTCATGCCGGCGGTGGCGTCATTGTGGTACACTTCGGGCAGCAGATAGGTGGCGGGGTAGCGGTAGGCGTAATGGCCGGCGTCGGTCTCGATGAGCATTCCCTCCTCACGGGTCATGCCGTATTCCGACAGCAGGCCGTACAGGTTGGGCGTGCTGCCGTCCACCGTGGTAGAGACGATCAGTTTGCCGCCGTTGTCCAGATAGTCCCGCAGCGCGTTGACGGTATCCTCGGTGTAGTCCACCTGCGGCGCGTTGATCAGCACAGCGGCGGCATCCTCCGGCACAGCGGCAGCGGTCAGCAGGCTCAGTTCCTGTACCGTCACTCCGGCGTTCTGCAGGGTGGTGGTAAAGTTGCCCTCCAGCGAAGTCTCACCGTGGCCGGTCATCTGGTAAAGGACGTACTCGTTTTCGTTGAGTACCCGCGCCAGGCCGGAGGTCAACGCCGGCTCGGCGGAAAAGTTCAGCGAATAGCTTCCGGTGTAGTAGTAGTCGGAATAATCGTACTCATACATTTCGCTGTAATCCACCACAACCGACTTTTCACCGCACACCAGCACAACGCTGCTGGTGTTGGCGTTCTCCGCATCATATTTGGCGGCAAAGTTGGGGTAGATGGCCGGGTCGCGCTGCTCCCACTTGAAATGGGAGCTTTCCCCCGCGTACCGGTCGAGCAGCCGGGTAATGTTGCTGTCCTCATTGCCGGTTTCCGCCATGTAATAGGCCGTCACGTCCTGATCCATCGCGTGAAGTGCGTTTACCGTGGTATCGCTGAGGGTAAACAGTCCAGTGGTGGAAATGTCGAACTGGGTGTATTTGGTGGGAATGGCGCCGGCCACCAGGTTGATCAGGATCACCACCACCAGAACGGCGGCGGCCAGCATGCTGGCGTAGGCGCCGCTTTTCAGGGCACGGCGTCCGGCGGCACGGCCCGCCTCGGGGGGGGCGGATTTTTGCGCCCCGGGCTTTTTTGCAAACGGATGTTTCATGGTGCAGTTCCCCTTTCCTTTAATTCCAGCGGCGCTTTTCCAGCACCAGCCCCGTCAGGAACAGGAACAGCACGATGACCGAGAGATAATAGATCAGGCCGGTCAGGTCGAACATTCCGCCCACGAAATTTTTAAACGGCTCAAACAGCGCCAGCGCATCCAGCACGGCGTTGAAAGCGTTGAGCAGCCACGCCGCGCGCAGCCGGAACAGCACCACCAGCACCACGGCGCCGCCGCAGAACACGCCGCAGCCGACCGTCATGCTGCGGCAGGAAATGCCCACCAGCACTGCCACAATGGCCAGCAGCACGCTGAACACTACCAGCGCCAGCGAACTGCCGCTGGTGAACAGGCTCTGGATGCCGGGCATCAGGTAGCAGACCAGCAGCACGCCGAAGGTCGCCAGATATGCAATGATCTGGTTTTCGGTAAGTGAGCTGATCAAGGTGCCCACTGCGAGACAGGCCGCCCCCATCAGGAAGTAGGCGAGAATGGTGGTGTACGCCGAAAGCAGCAGCACATCGCCGAAGGCGGACATCACCAGCGGCATCAGGCAGATAAGAAGCATCGGTACGGCAAATACTGCCACCTGAGCCAGGTATTTCCCCAGCACAATGCCGGAGATGCTTACCGGGCTGGTGAGCAGCAGCTGGTCGGTATTGTTGCGGCGATCATCGGCAAAGCTGCGCATGGTCAGCGCGGGCAGAGCGAACAGCAGAATAATGGTGGTGGAATACAGCGTGTTGGCAAAATCCGGCGAAGCGTACACCAGATTGTTGGCAGTAAAATAGATGCCCGCAAACAGCAGCAGCACCGCCACCACCACGTAGCCGATCATACCGGTAAAGCAGCTTTTTGTCTCCCGCTTCAAAATGGCAAGCATATTACTGCGCCTCCTTTTCGTCATTCCCGGGCTCAGCGGTTTCCTCCGGCGGCTCCGAAACCGGTTGTTCCTCTGTTTGCGCAGGCGCTTTTGGCAGTTCCTGCGCGCCGGCTTCCCCGACGGCTCCAGCCGACTTTTCGTCCGCGTCCGCCCCGGCCGCCTCGGTCAGCT
>JBJEYG010000277.1:0-4730 GCA_051886555.1 Gemmiger sp. | reverse complement strand
TGGTTTTCACCGTCCAGCGCCACCACATCCGCCACCGTACCGATGGCGGCCAGATCTCCGCATTCCTCCAGCAGGTCGTTGGGATCACATTCCTCCAGGGCGGCACACAGTTTAAAAGCAACTCCCGCACCGCAAAGTGTTTTGCAGGGGCTTTGATCGTCGGTACGGCTGGGATCCACCACCGCCACCGCATCCGGCAGCGGGTCGGGGGGCAGGTGATGATCGGTAATCACCAAGTCAATTCCAAGTTGCCTGGCATAAGCGGCTTCCTCCACCGCTGAAATTCCATTATCCACCGTGACAACCAATGTATAGCCTTTTTCCGAAAGGCTTTTCAGCGTATCCCGGTTGATGCCGTATCCGCCTCCGTCACGGCTGGGCAATTTGCATCGCACGTGCGCTCCCAGATTGGTGAGATACTCATACAGCAATGCCGTGGCAGACACGCCGTCCACGTCATAGTCGCCGAAGATCACGATCGGCTCCTCCGACTCGATGGCGCGGCGAATACGTGCCACCGCTTTATCCATATCCTTAAGCAGATATGGATCGGACAGAGGCGTGTGCCCATGCAGCAAAGCGTCGGCCTTGTCCGCTGTGTCAAATCCGCGGGCAGCAAGTACACGGGCCAGCAATGTACCGTAACCCGCGTCGCGCAGAGCTTGTTCTGCTGCGTCATCTTCCTTTTTCAGCTGCCATGCCCGGTAATTCATGCTGTGCAAAACCCCTTACTGTTGCGCGTTACGGTTCGCCGACGCGCCGAAATCGCTCTTGAAATCATGGGTCAGGCCATCCTGATTCAGCATCGCTTCCAGCGTGCCAATCTCGGTGGAGATATCCATGGAAACTTCCTGAAGAAGGCTGTCATACAGGTTGACATAAGCCTGATTCAGCGTGTGCAAAATTCCGGTAATATCACGGCGGATCGCCTCCGCCCCATCCGTTCTCAAATCGCCCAAACCACAGGCGGTATCCAGCAGTTTGCGGGTTGTGGGCAGATAGTATTCCGCAAATCGGCGAACGCGGCCGCTTTGTTCCGGATGTTTTTCCACAAAGCTGAAAATGGCACCGCAGATCTGTTCCATCTGCTGCAGCTCCTCCGCCTGAGACGAAAATCTGCCGCGGCAACCGTGCAGATACTGCAAAAAGTTTCTTCCCTGCTGCGCCAGTTCCTCATTTTTCTGCGGTGCTGCAGTCTTCTGTACAGGCTGCTCCGGACGGTACAGCGTGGAATCCAGATAGAACTCCTGCCCGGTCTCATCCAGACAAGTGTTGGGCAGCACCCCGGTGGAAATGCCCCACTGCAATTCGCTGCGCACCTGTCCGACCTCGGTGGCACTGTCCCGTGCAAGGGCGGTAATATTGGCTTTCCACCTGCGCATACAGCGCAGATATTTACGCAGGCGACCGTACCGGTTGCCCTTTTTGCAGCCCGCGAACCCCGCCCAGAAGGTCAGCGGCAGGGTTGGCAAAAAACCAATGAACAGCGACATATAGACGCGCGAATAGTCGCCGTACAGCCCCCACAGGATCGCCATGACCAGCTCGGTAACGGCAAAACAGCCGAAAAAGATCCACCCGAACACTCCCAGGGTAATCCACCCGCCCTGCCGGTTGGCAAGGCCCTGATCCAACATACGGCGTACCCGGCGCATATTCTTTTCATTTTCATCGGCCGGCGCACTAGTCAAATCCAGATTCATCTGCTCCAGCGCGTCCGAAAGACTTTCCAGCACATTGCTGCCCACATTTGCACCGACACGCACCGCATTGTTGACAAATCCATCCAGGTCAAAACCACTGTTTTCCATTTTTCTTTGTTCCCTTCTCACCATTCCCCCACCGCAGGAGCATGCAATTCCATCAAAGCGGCAGCGCAGCGCACACCATCCACCGCCGCCGTCATAATTCCGCCCGCATAACCCGCACCCTCACCGCAGGGGTACAGCCCTCTCAACGCCAAACATTGCAGGTCTTCACCGCGCAACAGCCGTACCGGGCTGGAAGTTCGCGTTTCCAGGCCGGTCAGCACCGCGTCAGGCGCCCGATAGGCGGGAAGTTTTCGTCCAAAAGCACGCAGTCCACCCCGCAGCGGCGCGGCGAGCTCAGCCGGCAGAAGACGCCCCAAATCGCAGGGTGTGACGCCGCGGGGATAGGTTGGTTCCACTGCGCAAAGTTCCAGTTTTCCACGCCCTTCCAGAAAACTTCCCACAGTTTCGGCCGGGGCCAGGTATTTTCCTCCGCCCGCAGCAAATGCAGCCTGCTCCAGTTTGCGCTGGAATTCGACTGCTTTGGCGGGGTCGCCGCCGAAATCGCTTCCGTCCACGCTAACCACAACCGCCGCATTGGCGTTCTTGCCGTCACGGGCATGGTAACTCATCCCGTTGGTGACAACCCCGCCTGTCTCGCTGGCCGCAGCCATAACACGGCCGCCGGGGCACATGCAGAACGTATACACGCATCGACCACCCACATGTTGACTGAGCTGATATTCCCCGCGCGGCAACGCCGGATGTCCGGCCGCGGCATGGTACAGGCTTTTCTCGATCTCACTTTGCAGATGCTCGGCGCGAAAACCAACGCTGAACGGTTTGCACACCAACGGAAGGCCCATTCCGGCAAGCGTGGAAAATGTATCTCGCGCCGAATGGCCTACCGCCAGAATCATGGCCCCGCACGGAAACTCGCCGACCGTGGTTTCAACGCCGCGCACCGCACCATTCCTGGTCAAAAGCCCGGTGAGAGCCGTTTGAAACAGGACTTCCCCGCCGAGGGATTCGATCTCTTCCCGAATGGAGGAAATCACGCCGCGCAGAAGGTCTGTTCCCACATGAGGCTTTTGCCGCCAGGCAATATCGGCAGGCGCACCATGGCGCAAAAGCGCTTCGGTTACAAAGGCACACAAAGGATCCCCCACGCGGGTGGTAAGCTTGCCGTCTGAAAAGGTGCCTGCCCCACCCTCGCCAAACTGAATGTTGGCGTTCACGTCCAGGATGCCTTCCCGCTCAAAGCGTTCCACCGCCGCCACCCGTCGTTCCAGCCTCGGGCCGCGTTCCAGTATCAAGGGCCGGTAACCGTTGCGGGCCAACAGCAACGCGGCGAACAGCCCCGCCGGTCCCAATCCCACCACAACCGGGCGTGCACTTAGCGGTACATCGCCTGTTTTGAAAGTAAAAACCGGTTTTTGCTTGAAACAGACACAGGGCAAGGCCCCGGCCAAAGCCGATTCCTCACCCTCGTCTTTGAGTGTGATCGCGATGGTATACATCAGCACGGGCGTGCCGTGCCGGGCATCCACCGACAATTTGGATACGCCGCATTCCGCCACTTTACTTTCACTGATATGCAGCAGACGCATCGCCCGCCGGCAAGCATCCGCCTCGGTGGCGGAAAGCGGCAGGCGTATATCGCGAACTAATAACATGCCGTCTTTCCTGTCCTGATTTATTTACTGGTGACCTGACACTGCACCGTATAGCTGCCTGTTGCAAAAATGCGTGTGGAGGATGGAATCTGAATGGTCACCGGCATGGTCTGCTGCCCTGCCGAAACCGAGATGCTCTGGCAGTCGATCTGGGCTACCACGCTTTCGGCAGACAACTGATCGATCTCTTCCTTTGGACCGTACAGAATCACGTTCTGCACCCGGTCGCTCAGCGGTTCCACATCGCAGTTCAGCGGGACATTGATGCACTTGATATTGCTTACATTCAACGTTTTGGTGCCCATCTCGCTGGTATCAAAGCTCAACGTTACACTGGATACGCCGTCCTGCGATTCCAGTCCTGCGGGCAGTTCCACCTGAAGGGTATAATCCCGGTCAAAGGCAAAACTCTGGCCCAGATCAAAACTGGCCACGCTCAATTCCGACAGCGCATCCACCGTCTTCGCAGGCCCCTGCACGGTCAATGTCTGCTGGCTCAGTGTATATTTCAAGCTGGAGGTATCAAAGTTATTTGGGGCATTGATAAAGTCAATGACCAGCGGGAATTCCTTCACTTCATAGACCGTCAGCGTCACGCTTGCCGCATCATTGTCCAGCGTCACATATTCGGGCGTATAGGCATTGCCATTTTCATCCCGCAGTTCCAGCATGGTGGTAATGGTACGGCTCTCCGTGAGCTCACCATCTACCGTAACCGGCGCAAATACTCCGTTGATTTTTTCCAATTCGCTGACCGGGCCGGTGAGCGTAACTTCGCCCGGCACCGCCGTCGTGCGGTTGAGCACGTAATTATCCGCCACCTGGATGTCATTGGCCTCCACTTGCACCGGTACGGTCTTTTCGCCCACCGTATCAAATACCACATCGACCGTTTGCGGGCTTAGCACCTTGGCAGTGACGCCGCTATAGGAAGTATTGGTGATTCGAACCAGAAGTTTGAGTGTCGTCTCCCCGGCGCCTTTTACACCGGAGTAATCCGGGTAGACCACAAAATCGGCGGAATTCATATTGCCGATCACCGTACCATTGCCTTCAAACTGGACGCGGACGCTCCCCACATCACTGGTTTCCACAATGCTCAGCCCCTGAACCGTGTAGGCAGAAGAGTTGTAGGAGTAATCTACCGTATTGTTACGAAACACCGTGGTGCGCGGATCAAACACCAACGTTACAAGATTCCAAAGGATCAATGCAGCGACTGCCGCAACGATCCATAAAAAAGCCCGGTTGTCCCATATGGAAGCATGTTCCTTGCGTGGCGTATCCTTTTTGGGGGATTCAGGCG
>JBJEYG010000276.1:0-4732 GCA_051886555.1 Gemmiger sp. | reverse complement strand
AGAATCGCAAATGCGGCGAAGCGCCGGCGTAACCCCGTTACACAAAAATACAGCGGCCGCCCGCAGGGATCGTACCCTGCGGGCGGCCGTTTTGTATGCAGTGTTCAACCCATCGGCAGGCGGTCTGCTTCCACCATCTGGTAGTTGTTCCGGTTGGCCAGGTAATCGTCCACCGGGATCAGCCCATAGCGGTATAGATTGCTGCTGGACGAGGTGACGGACAACTGCACCAGAAACCGCCCGTCCGGCGTTACGGCCACCGGAGCGGCCAGGCTGGGGAAGGAAACGCCGGACATCCACTGCGTCAGCAAATACTGATCGCCGGTGTCGCCGTTGATCAGGAAATACCGCTGATGGTCGTAATCGTACTGCTCAAAATACGGGCAGACGGCCGCACCGGGGGAGCGGGAGTCGCATACCGCCGACAGTGCGCAAAGGGAGCTCTGGTACGGCAGACTTTCAAGGAAATCGTCCTGCGAGCCGTCCGCACCGATGCGAAGGAACTGAATCTTCTCCAGGCTGCTGGAGCCGGCTTCGGAGACGGAATGGTACAGGAGCACGTTGTTCGGAAGGCAGATGGCGGAGTTGCTGCTGTAAAGGGAATCCCCCGGAAAGTCCGCCAGCAGTTCCCGCCGGCCTGTGGTCATGTCATACCGGCAATACTCGATGGTGTAACCCTGCCAGGAAGCGTCGTAAAGTACGTCCAGTCCGTCGCAGATGGCGTTCCACCGGTCGAAATCGCAGACATACCGCATGGTGACCAGATCACTGCCCAGCACGCCGCACACCTGTTCGTTCAACAACGTGAAAGTCTGGTATGCGCCGGTCTTCAAATCCACCCGGTAGCAGGTACAGTAGGACAGAAAGCCGGAATAGTCGTAGCGAGTGGCGTACAATGCCTGGCCGTCGCAGGCGATCCATTCCAACGTGCCCACGGGCAGGGCGGCAAGCCGGGTGCGCTGGGTTCCGCCGCCGGTGATAACGTCGATGCAGCTTTCCGATGGGACGGAAGGGTCGTCCTTCTGGACAGTGTAACACAGATACACCGCCCCGTCGATCTCAAACACCGACGAGGAGTAGCAGTCCTCCGTATAGGCGGGGCAATCCGCGCTGTCGTGGGTACAGCTGGGTTTTTGGCACAGCAGCTGCTGCCGGGCGTCGGCAAAGTCCACCCGTGTGATCAGCCCGGAGGAGGAAACGTAGGACTGGGGACGGTAGATGCTGTAATAGGCGTGGGCGCTGTAATTCCAGTTGCTCAGCGGGCTCAGCTCGCCCACCGCAAAATCGGGCGCAGCGCTCTCCATGGTAGCGGAGACCGGCGTTATGCCGGGAAGCCGCGCGGCATCCAGCATGAAATCGTCATAAGGAGAAAGTACAAACGCCAGATACCAGCGCTGTTTCGCATTCGCCCATTCCCAGAGCGTGCTCAGATAGGGGTGGCTCACGCAGCTGGCCAACAAACCGCCGTTGGCGCTGTACAGGCTGCTGGCCTGGTAGTAAGTATCCGCAGGGGGGACCCAGTCGCCCAATCCGTCCAGCCCCAGCAGGGTCAGCCACGCGTTCAGCGCCGCCGCCGGGTCGGGCGCCTCCAGCTCCTCCGGGCTGGAAAGAAACAGGCCCACCACCGACTGGGTATGGGTGTCCACCAGCATGCTCATCAGAGGCAGGTCGGTCCAGGATCCGTCCGCTTTCCAGGTGGTATCGTAATAGGTGATGGTCATAAAACCCATCGAGTCGGTGCTGCTGTAGTAGTTGTACAGCTTGGCGCCCGTCTCGTCGGTCAGCGAATCCAGCCAGGCCTGGGGCAGCGCGCCGCACTGCACCAACTCCCCGACCAGTTCCAGCGCGCGGGTGCCGTAGTTGCTTCCGGCCGTCATTCCGGTGCGGGAGCTGGAACCGCTCACATACAGCGAATCGTCGGCGTCATCGCCCAGGTTCCAGGCCGACCGGGCTTCGCGCCGTTCCGCCAGCACGCGGGCCAGGTAGTAATCCTCCCGTCCGGGCGTCTGGGATTCATAGGCATTCTCTACCGTTTCCACCCGGCCCAGGCGGGCGGCGTCGGCCAGCAGAAACAGGGCCGCGGGAGCCAGCGCCGCCAGCAGTACCAGCAGCAGGCAGGCGGCCACGCGGCGGGTTCCGAACGGGTGCAGCGCGGCGGAAAGCGTTTTCTTCCATCTGTTCATGCGTTCGCCTCCCCGGCCAGAGGGATCGTTACCGAAACCCGGGTCCCCCGGCCCAACTCACTTTCCACCGTCAGCTGCCCGTCGTGCGCCCGGGCAATACGCTGGCACAGAGCCAGCCCCAGGCCGCTGCCGCCGCTTTTGCGCGCGCGGGATTTGTCCACCATATAAAAGGGCTCGGTCACGCGGGCCACAGCCTCCGGCGGGATGCCGCAGCCTTGGTCGGCCACCGTCAGCCGAAGCCAGTCCCCGGCCGGCTCAGCCAGCACGCGCACCGTGCTGCCTGCGGCGCTGGCCTTGGCCGCGTTATGGATCAGATTGTACAACAGATCGGCCAGCAGGTCGGCGTCGCCCTGCACGGTGCAGGCGCAGTCGGGCAGCTGCAGCGTCACCCCGCGGGCGGTACATACCTGCCCGGCCGAGCGGCGCACCGTTTGCAGGACCTCCGCCATGGAGGTGGGTTTCAGCGTCAGCGGTTCTTCGTCCAGCCCCAGCAGCGACAACAGCTTTAGGCTGAGCGATTCCAGGCGTTTCGCTTCATGGAAAATGGCTTCGGCGGCCTCCTGCTGCTCGGCGGGGTCGCATTGCAGCGTGCGCAGCATATCGGCATAGCCGATGATGCTGGTCATGGGGGTCTTCAGCTCATGGGTGAAAGCGCCCATAAAGTCGTCCCGCTGCCGGACCGAAAGCTCCAGCGCCTGCACCTTCTCCTGCACGGCGGCAGCCATGTGGTCAAAGCTCTCGCTCAGCTCACCGATTTCATCCTCCCGGCGGATGCCGGTGCGCTGGTCGTAGGCGCCGGCGGCAATGCGGCGGGAGGCGTCGTTCAGCAGGGAGAGCGGCCGGGTCAGACGTTTGCTGGTTTGGGAAATGACCAGCGCGGCGCACACCAGCACCACCGCCTCCATCAGTATGAAACGCGCAGTCGAGCGGGCGCGCCCGTCGTACAGCGCCGTGACCGAAAATGCAGTACAAAGCGTCACCCCGTCCAGCAGGTCGGAGCGGTAAAGGGCGTACACCTCGCCGTCCCGGCGGGCGTAGAGCATCTGCCCGTTCGCCAGGGCGGAACCGTCCAGCCCGGCGGGCAGCGTGCCGTACAGCGCCGCGCCGCCCCGGCTCAGCGAAAGAAAACAGTCGGGCGGACTGTCGGACTGCAGCCCGGCGGCGTACCCGGTGATACGGACGTCGGTCACGGCGGTACCCTGGCGATGCAGCGTCAGCAGATTTTCTTCCATGGAACGGCAGAGCAGGCTGTGCTGGCTCTGGTTCTGGGCCGTTGTGTCGGACAGGCGCTCGGCAAACTCACCGTACAGATAGATGCAGCCCCCCGCCGAGAAGGAAAAGGCCAGAACCAGCAGCATTACGCAGGTCAGGCGCTGGGCAAATTTCATACGGAATCCTCCCGCTTCAAACGATACCCTACTTTATAAACGGTCTCGATACGGTCCTGCCAGTGAAGTTTTTTGCGCAGCCGCTGAATGTGCAGATCCAGCGTGCGGGTGTCGGCCATCTCGCCGCCCCATACCCGCTCATACAGCGTGTCCCGGTAGAGGGCTGCGCCCCGGTTGCGCATCAGCTGTTCCAGCAGGCCGAATTCCAGCGGCGTCAGAATCACTTCCTGCCCGTTCTGGCGTACCTGGCGGGCAAAGGTGTCCAGCTCCACATCCCAGGCGCGCAGCACGCCGCCGCCCCGCCCGGTGCGGCGCAGCACACTCTCCACCCGGGCCAGCAGCTCCTCAATTTCAAAGGGCTTCACCAGATAATCGTCGGCGCCCAGCCGCAGACCGGTGACCTTGTCGCGGGTGGAGCCTTTGGCGGTGATAAAAATCACCGGCGTGCCCAGCGGCTGCAGGTAATCCAGCAGCGCGTAGCCGTCCAAACCGGGCAACATAATATCCAGCAGCGCCAGATCGTAATTGTTTTCCTCAATCAGATCGGCGGCGGTCAGGCCGTCGCCCGCTACGGTGCAGTCATAACCGGCGCGGGTCAGGTTCATCTCGATCAGGCGCGAGATCGGCGCCTCATCCTCCACGATCAGGATGCGGTTCATGACGGAAATCCTCTTTTCTGCCGCGCTGCGGCTGATTCTACCTTTATAATGTAACAACGGGGTGTATCGGATTTGTAACGGTAAAAATCTACCCTGATTGTACCACGGCGTGCAAACGGGGATCCGGATGACTGTTCGCCAATGGGGTACACTTTCCGGGCGGAACCGTTGCCGCAAAGGGGGGGGGCGACGCGCGCATGAACGAGGTTTGGAGCGGTGGCGTGAGACAAAAACTGTGTGCCGGTTAAGGACAAACCGCGAGAAGAAAGATGAAATTTTTGTGAAAAATTGATGAAAAATCGCAGTGAATTTGACGAAAACAGCCGCCAAAATTTTCCGTGGGTTGTGAATTTCACAGAAATATGCAAAAAAATCTTTCCTTTGCGCGGCGGACAGGCTATAATACACCCAAACACAGAGACGTGTTGGGCATGCGCCCGAACGTACTCTGTGCATTTTTGTTTCATCAAGAAATGAGAGAGAGGGAAACACCATGAAAAAT
>JBJEYG010000275.1:0-4736 GCA_051886555.1 Gemmiger sp. | reverse complement strand
AGATGTGCAGAATCCCGGCACCGCTGGCTCTGACCTTGGCAAGCGGGCCTATTACATCCGCCTGACCGGGGACGGCAGTACCATCGCCCTTGACAATGCCGATTACAATGCTGACATTCTGACCGAAAATGCAGGCGACATTTTGGTGGAAACGGCAGATGGTACCGTGACAGTGCAAATCTATCCTTCCGCCAAACCCGCTGAGCGCACCTACATCACCGACCCCACCGGCCTCGCCGCCAACGAGGACAGCTACTCCATGCAGCCCAAGGACGGTGTGTTCCAGAACGACCGCACTCTGGGTGAGATCGTGCTGAGCAAGACCGATCTGGATGCCGCCAAATATCTGGCAAGCGGCAGTCATGGTACCGCCACACTGGACGGTGCGGTGTATGACCTTTACTGCACCGAGGACATTCAGCACCCGGACGGCGTCACCGGCGTGGTGGATTACTCCCAAATCACCCGCAATGGCAGCCCCATCTGGCACACCACCATCCTCACCAACAGCGGGTGGAAATCCAATCACCTGCCGGTGCTGAAGAAGGACAACCTTGTTGCCAGTGCCACCATTCGGGATGGCAAGCTGGTGTTCGCCAACCTGTACCCCGGCAGATACTATCTGGTGGAGCGCGGCACCGGCGTGAAAATTCCGGTGGACAGCGACGGCCAGTATTATGTGTCCGGAAGCTACCCGCTGCTGAACGCCAGGCTGGAGCGCACCGGCCGCACCGCCCGGCTGACCCAGCAGGACGGCAAGTACAAGGATTATGTGTACCTCAACCAGTATTCCACCGTAGCGCAATCCCGCGCACTGGACGGCACCAAGACCTATGACGGCTACTACCTGTCCTACGGCACCGGGTATCTCTGCGATGAAACCAACCATTATCGCGCCATTTTGTACGGCACGGAGTCCCGCTACATTTACCGCAACGAGGATACCAGCCGGGATGAAGTGCTGAAATCCGGTTTTGAGCTGAACAAGGTCATTTCCACCACCGGGCCGGGCAGCCCTGCCCCCAAGGTGGAGGGCGCTGGCTTTACGGTGTACCTCATCCGGGATCTGAGCAAGGCCAGCCAGTTCCGCGTCAACCCGGACGGAACCTATGACGCGCAGAGCATTCTGGACGCCTACCGCAAAGATGTCTACGACCAGGACACGTTGAAATACGATTTCACCGGCGAAGAACAGGCGGTTGCCCGGATGTATGAGAGCAGCTCTGCCGCCGTGAATGCCTACAACGCTACCCTCACCGCAGACGGCGATTATGCCAACGGCAAGGGATACGGCTGGCAGCCCGCCCGCGATGCCAATGAATACCGGCTGGGAGAAATATTCACCAACGAGGACGGCAAATTCCGGGTGCAGGGCCTGCCGTATGGGCAGTATCTTGTGGTGGAAACCGCCGTTCCCAAGGACGTATTTCAGGCAGACCCGTTCATCGTAACTGTGGATTCCAAAGCCCCGCAGAGCGTGTTCTGCACGCCCTACGGAGCAGTGACCACCGCCAGCAACAGCTACATGAGTTTTCATGTGCTGGATGAGGAACTGGAGGGGTATCTGCAGCTCATTAAGACGGACGTGGAGACCGGCAAAGCGGTGAAAATTGCCGATACCGCCTTTTCCATTTACCGGATTGCCGAAAACGGCCGTGCGGATTTGGTGGAAATGACGGACCCGCGCAATGGCAGTGCCACCGCCAAAACCAGTGTGTTTTACACGGACGGAAACGGGCTTCTGAAAACGCCGGAAAAGCTGCCTCTGGGCCGCTACCGTGTGGTGGAGGTTCAGGGGCCGGAGGGTTATTACAATGACCCCAGCTATTGTGTGGAGTTTGAGATCACCTCCGAGCGGGTGTATCAGGTCATCGACAATGCCTATGACGATATGGATGATTACATCGTGACCGAGCAGTATTTCAACCACGAAACGCTGGGCCAGATCACCCTCCGCAAGCAGGGCGAAGTTCTGACGGGTTATTCCAATGGACAATTTATCTATACCACAGAGAATCTCGCCGGCACCGCCTTTGAGATTCGGGCCAAAGGCGACATTGCCACGCCGGACCGGCAGGGTACCTTCTGGTACCGGGACGGAGATCTTGTGGCCACTGTCACCACCGGCAGGGACGGCCAGATCGACAGCACTGCCTTCGTCCCCAACGGCACTGAGGCGACCTATGACTTCCTGACCATTTCCCATGACGGGATCAAAGGCGAAGTCCAAGTAACCTTGCCCCTTGGAACTTACGAAATCCGGGAAGTGACCGCCCCGTATGGATTCACTCTCTCGGAACAGGTCTACACCGTAACGCTGGGCTGGGATAACCAGCACAACGACCTTGTGCTGGCACAGTCCATTACCGCGAATGGTGAAAGAAAGGAATACAGCATTGTCAACGTGAAGGATGACTCCGCCCAGCAGAAAGAAGAACAGGTACTGCTGTTCACGAACGAGAGTGTGATTCCTGTTCCTGACGCGCCCGGTAAAATCGGTGTGGGCATTTACAAGAAAGACCGGGAAAATGACACCATGCTGGCCGGTGCTGTATACCAGCTTTTCACTGTGAACGACATCTACGATGCCCACGGCAATAAGCTGGCCGATGCCGGCAATCTGCTGGCTGTCAGCGATGCAACAGACGAACACGGTTTTGTCTGGTTCCCGGTGGATGTTCCCATGCGCGGCGAGCAGTATGCCGCAGGCCATACCGCGCCGGAAGATGGCGTATGGACCGCTTCTTATAACAGCGGCAAGTATACCATTGTGGAAGTGAAAGCGCCTGCCGGTTACCTGCTGGACAGCACACCGCTGAATGTCAGCTTCACCTACCCCGGCCAGAATGTGACGCATCAGGTGGTAAACGCCACCAACACCAACCTGCGCACCACCGTCCATATCTCCAAACAGGACATCACCAACGGTGCCGAGCTGACGGGCGCAGAACTAACGATTACCGATTCCGATGGAAACGAAGTGGAAAGGTGGATATCCCCCGATGTTCCGCACACCATCCGTGGGCTGGAACTGGAGAAGGAATACGCTTTGACCGAACACCAAGCACCTACAGGGTATGCCGTTGCCGAAAGCATCTCCTTCAAGCTGGCACAGAACGGCAATGACCAGCGAAACGAAGTGTTCTACAAAGACGAGAACGGCGAATGGCAGGTTTGTGACGGCCAGACCGTCATCATGCAGGATGCTCCCGCATTGGTGATTCATAAAACAGATATGGGCGGCAAGGAGTTGATCGGAGCAAAACTTAAGGTCCTTTCCCAGGATGGCTCCATCATCGCAGAATGGAGTTCCGCTGCCAGGCCACATACCATCCCTGTCGTAACCGCCGAAGATATGGCTCCCGGCAGTATTGTACTTTCGGACGAAACCACCGAGCGGGTATACACCCTGCACGAAGATGCCGCGCCAGCCGGTTACCGGCTGGCACAGGACATTCAGTTCAAAGTGCTGCGCACCCCTGAAAGCAAACTGACGGTTTATTACCGCGCCGATCCCAACGAGCTGTGGCGGTTTGCAGACTCCAACCATTTGACCATGGTGGATGAACTGATTCCGCCCGCACCTGTCTCCGAGCCGGAAGAACCACAGCCCACGCCGGAACCCACACCCGTACCTCCTCCGGTGGTGCGCCGCATTCCGCAGACCAGTGACAACACCCCTCTGGCGCTGTTGGTTGTGTTTGCAGGGTTATCTGCCGCCATGCTGGCAGTCCTGCTTTACTGGCGGCACCGCCAAAAAGCCAACGATTTGCCGCCCGAAAACGACCCGCAGTATGAGGTGAAAGACCATGAAAGTCGTGATCTGTGAGCCGGGCCAGTATGCCCGCATTGCCGAAATCGAGCCAACGCTGAAAGCCGAGCAGGAGATTGTCGGCGGCCTGATTGACTGTGTTTATCCCTGGCCCAATGATATGGCTGCCCTTGTCTGCAACGATGAAGGAAAGCTCAATGGGCTGCCCCTCAACCGTGCTCTGGAAGATTACGATGTGATTGCCGGAACATTCTTCATCTGTGGAATTTCCGGCGAAAACTTTTGCAGTCTTACAGAAGAACAGACAGCACGCTATCTGCAGAAGTTCCGCGACCCGGAAGTGTTCGCGCAAACGCCTTTTGGCTTACTTCGTATGCGCACCACACCGGAAGAATACCAACGGTTCATGGTAGCCAAATCTCAGAAACAACCAAATCGCCATGAACCTTCCCGCTAACCGGCACAGCCCACATCGGCTGTGCCGCTTTTTTGTTTTATGTCACATATCTTATCGTGCAGTTTCGGTAAAGACAGCATTGCCACAGCGTTGACCGCATTGCAGTACCATGAACCTCTGGACCAGCTAATTTACTGTGAGGTGCTGTTTGACGAAACCTGCTCCGGCGAACACCCGGAACACAGGCAATTCATTTATGAAAAGGCGATTCCGTATTTTGCGGAGCGCGGCCTGCCCACCGTCATTCTGCACTCGTCCGAAACCTATGTGACCTGCTTCTGCCAAACCGTGAGCCGAGGGAAAGGAAAAGGCAAACTGAAATCCTTCCCGTTGACCGGGCGCTGTATCATCCAGCGGGATTGCAAAATCCCGCCGCTGACTACCTATAAGAAACAGCTTCCCACCGACACCGTCCAATACCTTGGCATCGCATGGGATGAGTCAAAACGGTTGAAGCGCCTGAAAGAAAACCAGATTTCTCTGCTGGAGAAATACAAAATCAACGAA
>JBJEYG010000274.1:0-4751 GCA_051886555.1 Gemmiger sp. | reverse complement strand
GGCTTGCCGCCTGCTATTCACAGACAACAAGCCCTTTCGGCTGCTTGAACAATTTTTCTCTTGAAATATTGTCTAACTTTTTGGGGGCACTTCACATTTCCAGTGCGGCTCTTCTTTTACGGTTTTTGCCTTGTCAGGGTGGGGACCTGCGAGGGGTCCTCAGGCTGATCCGGGTGGATCTCATGGGCTGCCGTCAGCGCCAGCTTGGTCAGCGTTGGCCCGACCAGCTCATAGACCAGCACGCTGAACAGCACCACATTCCGCACGACCTGGCCGTCCGAAAGTTTTGCGGCCGTCAGTGCCATACCAAGGGCCACGCCCGCCTGCGGCAGCAGCGTAACGCCCAGATATTTGCGGATGCTCTGGCTGCACCCGGTGGCAGTGCTGCTGAGATAAGCGCCGCTTATCTTGCCCAGCGACCGGGAAATGATATACGCAGCACCCACCATCAGAACCAGCGGCTTTTTAAGGATGTTCAGATCCAGTTCGGCGCCGGACAGAACAAAGAACAGGATGGACAATGGCGTGGTCCACCGGTCCAACCGCTCAATCAGCTCATCGCTGGTGGGGCATACATTGCAGAAGACCGTTCCGGTCATCATGCACACCAGCAGCAGTGAAAATCCACAGTGCACCGGACCGACGTCAAACTCCACCATCGAGAGGCCTACCGTCAGAAGCACGAAGGAGATCGTAACCGACATACGGTTGCCGCGGGAGTGGAAGTATCGCTCGCTCCAATCCAGCACCAATCCTGCCGCAACGCCCAGCACGATGGAAAGCACAATCTCCACAACCGGCTCGACGACCACCGTCAGCACGCTGACCTGACCGCTTTCCAGCGCGGTCGCCACACCGAAGGAAGCGGAAAACAGAATCAGGCCAACGGCGTCGTCTATGGCGACCACCATCAGCAGCAGGCGTGTCAGCGGGCCGTCCGCCTTGTACTGGCGGACCACCATCAGCGTCGCAGCCGGCGCCGTCGCAGCGGCAATCGCGCCCAGTGTGACCGCTGCGGGGAGCGAAAGCAACTCCGGGTTGATAAAGTGCATGCCCGCCAGCACCACATCCACAAGCATCGTGGTAAATACCGCCTGCACAATGCCTACGGTGACAGCCTGCTTGCCCATGGCGCGCAGGTCGTGAATTCGGAACTCGTTGCCAATGGTAAATGCAATGAAGCCAAGCGCCATATCGGAAATGACACCGAAGGCCTCCACCTGTTCCAGGCTGACAAATCCCAGCCCGTTGATCCCCAGCCGCCCCACGCAGAACGGGCCGAGCAGCAGTCCGGTAATCAGATATGCCGTTACCGCCGGCAGATGCACCAATTTGGCCACACGATTCATCATCAACCCCGTAAACAGGGCAATCGACATACAAATCAACGTTTCCGGCACAATTTCCTCCCCCGTTTCTGAATAGAATCCGCAACAACACTGCAAAGCAGAGTCGTACCGTTATTATACCACCTATTCTGCCTTTTGAATTGTAGAACCTTACCAACCCTTCGTTCACAAATTTGTCATATTTGCCCAATATACCCAGTCTCGCCGTGTCAGCGGACGCAGCCCCCAGGCCTGATCACCTTTCCTGCCGTACACCGTTACTTGTGTTTTTCATGGGGAAATGCGCTGTCCTCCCCTTGCAGATAACAACTAAAAGTGGTATTATATTTTTATAACAACTTTTTGTTGTTTCGGAATCTTTTCTCTTTTCCCCGCGACACACAGAAAAGTACTGGATCTTGACCCCCTTGTCCCTGTATCTCCGGTTGCTCGGGACGTTGAATTGGAAACCGGCAATCGACCGGTTTCGGAAGGAGAACGGCAAAAATGGAACAGCAGCACATCTATGCCGCCATCGATCTGAAAAGCTTTTACGCATCGGTGGAGTGTGTTGGGCGCGGGCTCGACCCGCTGACCACCAACCTGGTAGTGGCGGACGTCGCCCGCAGCGAAAAGACCATCTGCCTGGCGGTATCTCCCAGTCTCAAAGCCCACGGCATTCCGGGCCGTCCCCGCTTGTTTGAGGTGGTGCAGAAAGTGCGCGACCTGAACCGTCAGCGTCTGGAAACGGCCGTGCGTCTGCATCGGGCGGTGCGGGACGAGGAAGGACAGTGGGCGTTTTCCGCCTCCAGCTATGATGCGCCGGCGTTGGAACAGGATCCCTCCCTAAAGCTGGATTATATTACCGCGCCGCCGCGCATGGCAACCTACATGGAATACAGCACCCGCATCTACCGGATCTACCTGAATTACCTTGCGCCGGAGGACATTCACGTCTATTCCATCGACGAGGTTTTTATCGATCTCACCCACTATCTGCCGCTTTACCGCATGACGCCCCGGGAACTGGTCATGACAATGATCCGGGACATCCGGGAAGCCACTGGCATTACCGCCACAGCGGGCATTGGGACCAACCTGTATCTGGCAAAGGTAGCGATGGACATTGTGGCCAAACACGCTCCGGCCGACCGGGATGGTGTGCGCATTGCAGAGTTGGACGAATCTTCCTACCGGCGCAGGCTGTGGAGCCACACGCCATTGACCGATTTCTGGCGCATAGGCCGTGGATACGAGCGCCGTCTGCAAAAGCTGGGACTGTGCACAATGGGCGATGTGGCCATGTGTTCCTGCGGCCGGCCCGGCGATTTTTACAACGAGGAATTGCTGTACCGGGAATTCGGCGTCAACGCCGAGCTTCTGATCGACCACGCCTGGGGTTGGGAGCCTTGCACCATGGCGGACATTAAAGCCTACAAACCGGAAAGCAGCTCGCTGGGATCCGGCCAGGTGCTGACCGAAGCTTACTCCTGCGCCAAAGCCCGGCTGGTGGTGAAAGAGATGACCGAACAGCTGGCGCTGGACCTGGTGGACAAAGAACTGGTCACCGACCAGATCGACCTCACCATAGGGTATGATACTTCCAGCCTGACCGACCCGAACATCCGTTATACCGGCCCCGTTGCGACCGACCATTACGGCCGCAGGGTACCCAAGCACGCCCACGGTACCCAGCGGCTGGGACGGTACAGCCGCTCGGCCAGGCTTCTCACCAATGCGGTGCTTGCAGTCTTTGAGCGGATCGTCAATCCGGAATTGGCGGTTCGCCGCATCCATGTGACGGCGCTGCATGTGGTCAGCGGGAGGGAGCAGGCGTCGGCCCCGCCGGTCGAACAGCTGGATTTGTTCACCGATTATGCACGTCTGAAGCGCGAACGCGCTGCCGAGCAGGCGCGGTTGGAACGGGAGGACCGGCTTCAGCAGACCACCCTGACCATCAAACGAAAATTCGGAAAAAACGCACTGGTGAAAGGGATGGATCTGCAGGAAGGCGCCACCACCATACTGCGTAACGGCCAGATCGGCGGGCACAAAGCGTAAGGGGGTACCTTATGAATGATTTTGAAAAATATTGCGCCATTCTTTCCCTGCCGCATCATGTATCCGGCACGCACCGCCCCATGAGCAACAGCGAGCGGGCTGCGCAATTCAGCCCTTTTGCCGCACTGAGCGGTTACGGGGAGGCCGTACGGGAAACGGCGCGCCTGACCGATACGCAGCGCTCTCTGGCGGAGGATGCGCAGTTGGCCCTGGAGCGAACGCTCTGCCGGCTTCAGGCTTTGCTGGACGCCGGGCAGGTGCCGCGCATCACTGCAACCTTCTTCCGTCCCGACGCAAAAAAAGCGGGCGGCACCTATGTGACCGTACGCGCAAAGTTAAAGAGAATCGACTCCGTCCAGCGGGAACTTGTTCTGTACGACGGGCAGCGCATCCCGCTGGATCTGCTATCCGAGTTGGACGTCCCCTGCGGAACGCCGGTTGAGGAGGAATAAAGATGTGCCGCCGCTGCTGGAGTGCACCTGTCATTGCAGGGAACGCGGCAGCAACGGAATCCTCAATACAAATAAAATGTTCTGCCGGCTCCGGGCTTTTGTCGTTCGCTGCCCGCCTTCGCCGCAGTACTTTCATCCCTGCGCTGCCGCTTCGTTCACACAGCGCAGGGCGTTCAGGCTCCGCGGATAGCCGGTGTAGGGCAGGCACTGGGAAATAATTTGAATGAGAAAGGTTTTGTCGTTGCCAATACGCAAATTGGCCGCCGCATGGCTGGTGAGCTGCGGCTCACAGCCGCCCTGGGCCGCCAGGAAACAGAAGGTGATCATCTCCCGCTGTTTGTAGTCCAGACCGCTGCGGGTGTAGTAATCGCCGAAGCAGTTGTCCGCCAGCCAACGGTTGATGTGGCGGCTTTCCTCCGGGCCGGACTGCCAGAAATCCCGCATATGGTCGCCGAAAATGTCCACCTGGACCTGGGTCCCGGCCTCGCGGCGGTTTTCCGCGGTGGTCGTCGCCTGCCCTTCCAAAGGGAGAGCGACCCCGCGCTCGCGCAGCACATCGTTGGCTGCATTCAGGAAGGGCCGAATCCGCCCCATTCCCAGATAGGCCACTGCCTGATAGATGGTCTCCTTGACCTCCACCGGCGTAACGCCAAAATTGAGAGCGGCATTCATCTGCCTGCGAAATTCATCCACCCCCTGGCAGCCCAGCAGTGTGGCCAAAATCGCGAGGAACCGGGTGTGGTCATCCAGGTCATCCTGATGGACCACCTCGTCGCAGGCAAAGTTGCAAAACCGTTCTGCAAATTCCGGATCGGTCTCCATCAGGCCCGGCTCCGCGTTCCGAAACATTTTGTCAAAGTATGCCCTTGCGGCCTTTGTAACTGCCATACCAGCCTCCTCAAACCGTCTT
>JBJEYG010000273.1:0-4757 GCA_051886555.1 Gemmiger sp. | reverse complement strand
CGCATAATCGCATTCCTGTTCAGCTTGCTGCTTGGCTTATGCAACACCACCGCTGCCGTTGCTGAGCAAGCTACACCGGAAAGCGCATCCCAAGCCGGAGAGATCCAGCCTGCTACGACTGCGGATTTTGACGTACCCTGCAAGGCAGCAATTTTAGTGGATGAGGATTCCGGTACAGTTCTGTATGAAAAGAATGCCGATGAACAACGTCCCATTGCTTCCATCACCAAAGTGATGACGCTGCTGTTGGCGTTTGAGGCGCTGGAGGCGGGAAAGGTTCAGCTTACCGATGTGGTTCCCGTATCCGAACACGCCTATGGTATGGGTGGCAGTCAGATCTGGCTGGAACCAGGTGAACAGCTGACGCTGGAGGAAATGTTCAAGGCCATCTGTATCAGCAGCGCCAACGATGCTGCTGTGGCCGTGGCGGAATTCATCAGCGGCAGCGAACCTGCGTTTGTACAGGAGATGAACCGCAAAGCGGAGGAACTGGGAATGTCCAACACGCATTTTGAAAACGCCTGTGGCCTGGATGCAACGGGGCATCTTTCTACCGCGCGGGATGTGGCTGTTATGAGCAGGGAGATGCTTTTGTACCACCCCGAAGTTGAGGACTACTGTATGATTTGGATGGACTCGCTGCGCAATGGGCAGACCCAGCTGGTCAATACAAACAAACTACTGAAAAGCTATAACGGTATCACCGGACTGAAAACCGGCACCACCGGCGGCGCAGGCGTGTGTATCTCGGCCAGTGCTTCTCGCGACGGACTCAGCCTGATTGCCGTTGTTTTGGGGGCTGCCTCCGGCAAAGAGCGGTTTGAAGCGGCAACTGCACTGCTGGACTATGGCTTTGCAAATTACGCCAATTTGAAAGTGGAGCTTCCTCAGGATGCTCCCGCGACGTTGCCGGTGAAAAACGGTGTGGAACAGACCGTTACCCTGGAATATACTACTCCTGCAGGATATTTGGTGGAAAAAGGTCAGGCAGGAGCGATTCAGGTACAGCTAAAATTGCCGGAATCGGTCGAAGCAGAAATTACGGCAGGACAACAGTTGGGTGAAGTGCAGATTCTTCGCGGCGGAGCAGTCATTGACTGTTACCCTGTCACGGCCGGAAATGACGTGGCAAAATTGAACTTTGTGTTCTGTTTCCGTCGACTTGCCGAAGCGTTGCTTTTGAACGCTCAAGATTTTGTGCAAGAGAAATGAAAAGGTTACCGGATTCGCTTGACAGAACGCTGTCAAAAAGGTATCATGAAATTACAAACAATCTGCCTGGTATGACTTTCCGGGTGGAAGCAAAAAACAAAGGGGGATTCTCCGATGAGTGTCACGTTTAATGGCAAACATCTTGCAAAATTCATCCGTCCCGAGGAATACGACGCAATCTTCCCGCAGGTCGAGTTGGCCCATCAGCAGCTGGAGGACCGTTCCGGTCCCGGCAATGATTTTTTGGGTTGGCTCGACCTGCCTGTCACCTATGACAAGGAGGAGTTTGCCCGCATTAAGGCTGCTGCCGCAAAGATCCGCGAGGATTCCGATGTGTTGCTGGTTGCCGGTATCGGCGGTTCTTATTTGGGCGCCCGTGCAGTAGTCGAGGCCGTCAAGGGCGCGTATCACAATGAAACTGAAGACGGCCTGAAGATTTATTTCTGCGGCAACAACATCTCTCCTGCCTACATGAATGATATTGTCAAGCTCACCAAGGGCAAGCGCTTCTCCATCAACGTGATCTCCAAATCTGGCACGACCACCGAGACTGCATTGGCCTTCCGCGTGTTGCGCAAGTTGCTGGAGGATTCTGTCGGCGCCGAGGAAGCCAACAAGCGTATTTATGCGACTACCGACCGTGCCCGCGGCACGCTCAAGCAGTTGGCTGATGCTCAGGGATGGCCCACCTTTGTGGTGCCTGACGATGTGGGCGGTCGTTTCTCGGTGCTCAGCGCTGTGGGCCTGCTGCCCATTGCCTGTGCCGGCATCGACATTGATGCACTGATGCAGGGCGCCGCCGATGGGCGTGAAAAGTTCGGCGTTTGCAGCAAGGACAACGACGCTTACCGTTACGCGATGACCCGCAACATTCTGTACCGTAAGGGCAGAGTTGTGGAGACGCTGGCCGCCTTTGATCCTGATTTTGCCATGATGAACGAATGGTACAAGCAGCTCTTTGGCGAGAGTGAGGGTAAGGATCAGAAGGGCCTGATGCCCACGTCTTGCATTTTCTCCACCGACCTGCACTCCATGGGCCAGTTCCTGCAGGATGGCAACCGTATGATGTTCGAGACTTACGTGGATATTAAGCAGCCCCGTGAGGATTTCTATATTGAATCGCTGGAAGGCAACTTTGATGGTCTGAATTTCCTGGCGGATCAGAATATGAGCATCGTCAACCGCAAAGCGATGGAAGGAACCATTTTGGCACACAACGATGGCGGCGTCCCTGTCGGACTGATTGAAGTGGACAAGCTGGATGCTTACAATGTGGGCTATCTGATCTACTTCTTCTGGAAAGCCTGTGCCGTCTCCGGTTATCTGCTGGCTGTCAACCCGTTTGACCAGCCTGGTGTGGAAAGCTATAAAAAGAATATGTTTGCGCTGCTTGGCAAGCCCGGTTACGAAGACCGTAAAGCCGAATTGGAAGCCAAACTGAGCTAAAAGATTTTCAGCGCTCTGGGCGCTTGGATAATAAGGAGGTACCCCCCTATGATGAAATTGATTGTTGGCGCAAAAGGCTCCGGCAAGACAAAAACGATGATCGATATGATCAACGACGCAACCAAGACTACGGATGGCAACATCGTTGTGATTGAGAAATCTATGAAGTTGACCACGGAGATTAATCATAAGGCACGTTTGCTGGATGTGGATGAGTATGGTATCCGCGGTGCCGATATGTTCTATGGTTTTGTTGCGGGTGTCCTGGCTGGCAACTACGACATCACGGAACTGTTCGTTGACGGGATCCTGCGCATTGTGGATCACGATATGGAGGAGGCGACTCGCCTGCTGGACAATATCAACAAGATTACCGGTGATTCCATTGCCGTGGTTGTTACCGTTTCGGCTAACCCGGAAGAACTGCCGGAAGGCATCAAGAAATACCTGTAAGCGAATTTGAACCGGGCGGGGCAGGCCGGAACACGGTTTCTGCCCTGCTTTTTTGCGTTTTTTTCAAATTATTTGTGTCTTTCTTGTTGACAATCCACATCGTCTTGTGTATACTAGATAAGCAACCTTTTGAGGTGTACTATGCAATTTGATCTGAAGAAATTTCTCGACAACGGCCGTAAGCCGTATGAGCAGGCGTTTGACGTGGATTTCTCCAATGCGGATTTCCCCGGTTACCGTGTTCTGCAACCTGCAAAGGTGGAATTTCGAGCCGAAAATGTTGCCGCCGGAATTGCGGTGCGCCTTGCGCTTGATGCGACAGTAGAGGCGGAGTGTGCACGTTGTCTTGCTCCCATCCAGGAACATTACAGCTTTACACGTGAATATCTGGTTAAGCCAACTGAATTGGATGATCCGGATTTTGAGCTGCCTATGAGCAGCGAAGGTTGCTTGGATATTCAGGAGCTTGCTTTTCAGGAGCTGCTCTTTGAAGTCCCGCGGGTGTTGCTTTGCAGCCCCGATTGTCTGGGTCTATGCCCCATTTGCGGAAAGAAGAAGGCGGCAGGTTGTTCCTGCCAACCGGCAGACGAAGCTGCCCCTGCAGATGCCCGGCTTAGCATATTAAAACAACTGCTTAGTTGAAATTTCACCAAGGAGGTGCTTAAAATGGCAGTACCCAAGAGAAAACAATCCAAAGCCCGTCGTGACAAACGCCGTTCTAATGTCTGGAAGCTGGAGGCTCCTACGCTGGTGAAATGTCCTCAGTGTGGCGAACTTAAGGTTCCCCATCGTGTTTGCGGCAAGTGTGGCTACTACAAAGGTCAGGAAGTTGTCAACGTGAGCAAAGAGGCGTAAGCGTCTCTTACAAGGGGGAGGGGCAATGCCCTTCCTCCTTTTTCTTTTGCATTTTTTCCATATATCGGATACAATAAAGGATAGGGGGAGTATAGAATGGCTTTGCGTGTGGAATCCACCGACAGCGGCTCGCCGGCAGAGAAGCTCGGCATTTTGCCCGGCGACATCTTGTTGGCTGTGGATGGAAATGAGCTTTCAGATATGCTGGATTACCAGTATTATACAGCGGCGACCTCTTTCCGTCTCGCGCTGACCAAACAGGGAAAGTTAACCTATCTTGAGATCCGAAAAGGAGAATATGAGCCTTTTGGCTGCAATTTCAAGACGTATCTGGGGGATGACAAACACAGTTGCGCGAATCACTGTATGTTTTGTTTTATTGATCAGTTGCCGCCCGGTATGCGTGAGTCCCTTTATTTTAAAGATGACGATGAACGGTTATCCTTTTTATACGGTAACTACATTACAATGACCAACCTCTCTGAACGGGAGGTAGAGCGGATCATCAAACTGCACATCAGCCCGATCTTTGTCTCGGTACACACCACGAATCCGCAGTTGCGTATCCGTATGATGGCAAACAAGCGAGCGGGGGAAACGTTAGAATATCTGGAGCGGTTTGCCAAAGCGGGTATCGAGATCAACTGTCAGCTGGTTTTGTGCCGTGGTATCAACGATGGGGAGGAGCTGCGCCGGACGCTGAATGATCTGCTTGCGTTGCGTCCGCAGGTGGGAAGTATTGCTGCCGTTCCTGCGGGAGTAACCGATTACCGCCAGGGACTGTACAAATT
>JBJEYG010000272.1:0-4778 GCA_051886555.1 Gemmiger sp. | reverse complement strand
TCACCGGTGACCTCGTTGTAGGTGCCAATGAGAGTCTCAATGGCAGGACTGTCCGCCGAGATGTAGAAAGGCACCCGGCTGGACACGTCGGTCAGTTCCGCCGCGTCGCCGCACACCTCGCGCAGCGCGGCGGCGATGGTTTGCTCGTTGGTGTTGGTGGGGAAACGGCTGTCCAGGCTCTGACGAATGACGCCGTCCCGCATCTCGATGGTGCCGCCGATGATGGTCAGCGGGTCAAACAGGCCGTCGTCCGCCGCAATGCCCAGCGTGGAACCGTCGGTAGCGGCGTGCAGCCGCTGCAGCACACGCAGATAGGCTTCCTCGGCGGGGGTGCACACGCCGCTTTGCAGCAGGCAGTTTACCACCAGGCCGATGGCGTTCACCGTTCCCTGGGGCATGGCGGCGTGGCCGCTTTTGCCCCAGCCGCGTACCACGGCGGTGCCCGGCTGCCCGCCCGGCTCCACCGTCACCCCCTCAATGGGGCGGATGGCTTCGGGCGCAGCGTGAACCACCGCAAAGGCACGGTCGGGCACGGCATTGTGGGCAACGACGCCCTCAAAGTCCAGGATGGCGCCGTTTTCAAACCGGGGCGAAACAAGAAACCCGTTAAAACCGCCTTTTTCGCCGTTGCACACCGGGAACTCGGCGTCCGGCGTAAAGCAGAAGGCAGGCATGGGATAGTGCGCGGCGTAGTACTCCACGTCGTACATATGGGTTTCCTCGTTGGCGCCAAACAGCGCACGCACCGGATAGCGAAGCGCAATGCCATTGTCCTTCAGATATTTCAGCGCGTACATGCACAGCACGCTGGGGCCTTTGTCATCGCTGACGCCGCGGCCCAGCAGCCAGCCGTCCCGCACGCGCACCGTGTAGGGATCGGCGTCCCAGCCGTTGCCCTCGGGCACCACGTCCAGATGGGTGATGGTGGCCAGATACTTCTGCCCATCGGCAATGGGGCCGGTCTGGGCCCAGCCGATGTAGTGATCGGCGTTGTACGTGTCCAGCCCCAGGCCGGCGCAGATGTCCAGCGCAGTGTCCAGCGCGGCGGCAGGCCCGGCGCCGAAGGGTTTGCCCGGTTCGGGCGTTCCTTCCACACTGGGTACGGCGCACAGGCGGGTGATGTCGCGCAGAATATTGTCGCGGTTGGCTTGTACAAAAGCGTCAATGGACGCCATATGGGGATCGTTCATCTTTCCTAACCTCCCAAGATACCAGATGGAACCATTATAGCACACCCGCCGTAAAAAACCAGTGGCAAACGGAAGGAAGCGCCGGGAGTAAAACGCTTTGCAAAGCTGCAGTTCCGCCGCAGCCCGCAGCCGAAGGACGCCTTGTTTCTTCCGGACGCCTTGTTCAGGGGGATTCAACCTCTCAAACAGTTCCGGACACTTGCCCGCCGCTGCAACTGTGCATCCGGGGGCCGGGGTGGTCCATGACTGCATGTAGGGACGGACCGGTGTGCGGCGGCAGTCCGGGTCAGGCGCCGCACACCGGGCGAAGGCGCCCGGAATGCCCGGCAACGTTCTTATTCCTCCCCGCTTTTCTCCGTAACGCCGGGAGAACAATAGTGCATTGCCCGGTCGCTGTCGCTGATGCCCGGGGTGGTGGGGTCGCTGACGACACCCAGCAGCGCCAGTACCGCAAACACTGCGCTGACAATGGCGCTGAGCTGGGTGGAAAGCGCGTCGTATTGCCAGTCCACGCCGGCCAGCGCAAGCACCTGCTGCACCAGCAGGCAGACCGCAGGAATAATGGCCATCCAAAAAGCCTTGTTTTTCAGCCGTACCGTCCAGTTAACCTTCATTGCTGTTGCCCTCCAGTCTGGTAATTCGCTGTTCGTGTTCCGCAAGCTGCCGGCTTTGCTGGTCGGTGCGGTCCCACAGGCGGCGGTGGGTGCCAGTGTTGTCCGCTTCCATGCGGTCCATGCGTTTGGCCACGTCCTCCACCAGCACCGTCAGCCGGGTGATCGCCCCCTGCAGCTTGACCACCGGCGTGGTCACGGTGACGCACAGTCCAACCAGTGCGATAACCACCGTCACGACGGTCCATTCGCTCATGCCGCATCCTCCTTTTTGGCCACACCGGCGCCGCTCAGCCAGCCGCCTGCGGTGTGGTACCAGCCGTTCTGCATGTCGTTGGCTTCCAGCACCGTGCCGCCGCGCACCACGCCCAGGATCACGCCCCAGGTGCCCGGCGCATCCCGCAGGTACCAGCTTCCCGTCTTGACTGTGAGTTTCACCCCGCCCACGCCGGCGTCGGTGCGGGTCCCCTGTTCATTGTATGTGCCGGTCTCGTTGGCAATGCCCGCGTAGGCGGTGGGGTCCAGCCCGCGTGTGGTCAGCCCGGCCCGACACTCAAAATGTACATGCTCGAAAGGCGGGTCGGCCAGCGCCGCGTTGCCGGTGTTGCCCATGACGGCCAGGGCGTCGCCGGTGCGCACCTTCTGCCCCACCTTTACCAGCAGCTTTTTGCAGTGGGCAAAAATCAGATAGTTGACGGCGTCGGGCGTCTGGGCAGCGTCCAGCCTGACGGTGACGTACCAGCCCCATTCCCAGGTCTTGTCCGTTTTGTCGGTGACGATGCGGGCGCGCACCACCGTACCCGCGATGGTCTTGCCCGCGTAGGAAGGCATGCGGATGGTCGCGTTGTCCATGCCCTCAATGTCCAGTCCGCCGTGCCAGGTCTTGCCGTTGCTGCGGGTCCAGCCGTAACGGCTGTAACCGTAACGCACCCGGTTTCTTCCTTCAAAAATCATGCGGAACCTCCTTTACAGATTCTTCATCACATACTTGATGTCGGTGGACGAATAGCCGGCATCCCGCAGCGACTGCTCAATGGCCGAACTGGTACGCCCGCTCTTCTGCATCGCCTGCGCTACGCGCAGCGCGGTTTTGCGGCGCAGCACCGCGTCCGCCTGGGCGGCCGTGGAGGAGCCGGATTTCGACGAAGCGCTCTGCGCCGCTGCGGCGGCTTTTGCGGCGGCAGCGGCCTGTTCCGCCTGCCACTTTTCGCGGGCGAAAGCCTGCTCCGCTTCCCATTGGGCCTGCGCCTGGGCCAGTTTCTCCCGCGCAAGGGCCATCTCTTCGTCCTGTTTGGCCTGGGCTGCGTAATAGTCGCGCCAGTCGGTCCAGGCGTCGTAGCGGTCGGTGTATTCGTTGTAATCCTTCTTGTAAGCGGAGTCCGCCGCGCCGGTCAGGTACTCCAGGTAATCGAACCAGTCGTCATAGTCGTTCGCCCAGCGGGTGTAGGCGGTCTTGTCGGCCGTTTGCAGCGCGCTCAGTTTTCCGGCCAGCGTGTCGCTCTCCAGCTTGTAGCGGTCCATCGCCAGGCTGTACAGGTCGGGCAGCACATCGCCCAGCTTGTTCAGGTAAGCGTCGCTCGCCTGGGCGGCGGCGGTTGCCGCGTAGCTGTTGCCGTACCCGCCGGTGAGCGCACTGGCGTCGGCTGCCGCATCGGACGCCGCCTGCCGGCCCAGTGTCGCGTAGCTCTGGCTGTACTGGCGGTAAAGCGGGTCGGACGAAAGGTCGTAGGAAAAATTCTGCCGTCCGGTCAGCTCACGCAGCAGCGCGTCAATGTCGGCGCCGTAGACGCTTTCGTAGGCGGAAGGCTTGGACGCCTTGTAATCGGCCAGTTCCTGTTCGGCGGCCAGCACCACATCGCTGCGGGTGTACTCGCCGGGCTTCTGCTTCTCCACTTCCTCCAGTTTGGTCTTGTTGGACATGGGTCCCCCTCCTTTACGCAGTCGTTTCCAGACGGGCGGATACCACCGATTCGATGGCGGCGATCTGGCCCAGCAGTTCCCCGGTGGTGGCGATAAAACTGCGGCGCACGTTGCTCTGCTGCACGTTGCCGTCCGCGTCGATCACCGAGTAGGTGTAGCTGACCCGCTTGCCCTCGCCGGTGGATACCACCGCAAAACTCGTCAATACGTTCATAGCACTTCCTCCATTTCGCTGAACAGTTGTTCAATATAACGGCCGGTCGCCTCCTCCAGCGCCGTGCCCTCCTCGTCGGCGGTGACTTCGTTGATGTCGCCGTCGGCGTACCAGCTTTCATACCCTGCCTGCGCGGCGCGGCACATCCAGTCAAAGTCCGCGTCGGCCGGCCCGTGCACCACCGCGCCGGCGTCGGTCTTTTCCACCCAGAAGCTGCCCGGCGCGCCGGTGGGCGTCACCCACCAGTTCACCTCGCCGGTCACCGTTTCGGCGTAGCGGGGATCCAGCGTCAGCAGGCACAGACCGTTTTCATCCGTTTTGCCGCTGCCGCTGTCCCAGAAACCGGGCGCGGGGCTTTCCATGGCGAACAGATGCTCGGTGCCGAAGCTGGTGCTCACCCGCCGTGTTTTTGCCCCGCCGCAGGAGATATGCCCGCTGGCCTCGATGCTGCCGGACGGCACGCGGAACTCGCCGTGCACCGCCATGCCCTTTTCGGACACCACCGAAATGTCCAGGCTGGGGTCGTTGGACCACAAACCGCTCCATGGCAGCGTGTGCAGACCGTGGCCGCCGTAGGCGAACCCATTGGCCTCGTTGTTGCACCAGCCGAGGTAACAGTAGGTGGAGTTGGCGGTATAGTAGGTGGATCCGATGATGCTGCGCACCACGCCGGTCAGATTTCCGTCCTTGTACCAGCGGATGTTGTCCCGGCTGACGGTAACGTGCGTACCGGCGGAACTGCCGCTGACCAGCGTGCCGTCGTCCAGGTTCCAGCTGCTGGTCCCGCTGCTGCCCTCAATGGTGCCGGTTTTGAGCAGGGCGGCGTCCAGCTGGCCGGTGGTG
>JBJEYG010000271.1:0-4794 GCA_051886555.1 Gemmiger sp. | reverse complement strand
TATTCGCAGCCGTGGTCGCCCACGCCCTCCACAACAGCGGTAGCGCCGGAGTTTCGTACACAGAACCGTTCACCGGCCACACCGTTGATAAAGGCCTTGCCGCCGGTGGCGCCATACAGTGCCACATTGCCGATGGCGATGTTCTCGCTGCGGTCGTAGGTCACGTCCTCCGGCGGATAGACAATCAGCTTACCGCCGGACAGGCCCTTGCCCATATAGTCGTTGCAGTCGCCCACCAGTTCCAGAGTCAGGCCTTTGGGAATGAATGCCCCAAAGCTCTGACCGCCGTAACCATGGCACTTCACATGGAAGGTATCCTCCGGCAGGCTGTTGCCAAACTTACGGGTGATCTCGCTGCCGAAGATGGTGCCGAACGCGCGGTCAGTGTTGCCTACCGTCAGCTCAATGGTCATGGGCTTGGGTTCAGCCATGTCGAAGCTCTTTTTAAACTTCTTCATCAACACCTTCATGTCGGGAGTCTTTTCCAGACCAAAATTGTAGGTGGCCTTGGGATCGAAGTGAACGTTGGAATTCTCGACCAGAGGGTTGCTCAGCAGAGCGGACAGGTCGACCTCGCTGGCGCGGGTGCCCTGAATGGCGGGGTGCACCTTCAACAGGTCGGTACGGCCCACCAGTTCATCCACGGTACGCACGCCCAGCTTAGCCATATACTCACGCAGATCCTGCGCCATAAAGCGCATAAAGTTCATTACGTATTCCGGCTTGCCTTTGAAGTTCTTGCGCAGTTCAGGATTCTGGGTGCAGATGCCCATGGGGCAGGTATCCAGATTGCACACCCGCATCATCACGCAGCCCATGGCGACCAGAGGACCGGTGCCGAAACCGAACTCCTCCGCGCCCATCATGCAGGCGATGGCCACATCGCGGCCGCTCATCAGCTTGCTGTCCGCCTCAATGCGCACACGGGTACGCAGACCGTTCATGATCAGACACTGGTGCGCCTCGGCCACGCCCAGTTCCATGGGCAGACCGGCATTGTGGATGGAGTTGCGGGCTGCCGCGCCGGTACCGCCGTCGAAGCCGGAGATCAGGATCACTTCCGCGCCTGCCTTGGCAACGCCTGCGGCGATGGTGCCAACGCCCGCCTCACTGACCAGTTTGACGTTGATTGCTGCGTTGCGGTTGGAACATTTCAGATCATAGATCAGCTGGGCCAGGTCCTCAATGGAGTAGATGTCGTGGTGAGGCGGGGGCGAGATCAGGCCCACACCGGTGGTGGAGTGGCGGGTCTTGGCCACCCAGGGGTAAACCTTGGAACCGGGCAGCTGGCCGCCCTCGCCAGGCTTGGCACCCTGGGCCATTTTGATCTGGATTTCCTTGGCGCTGACCAGATACTTGCTGGTAACGCCGAACCGGGCGGAGGCCACCTGTTTGATGGCAGAGTTGGACTCACTGTCAAAGCGTTCCTCCGGCTCGCCACCCTCGCCGGTGTTGCTGCGGCCACCCAAACGGTTCATGGCGATGGCCATGCATTCGTGGGCCTCATCCGACAACGCACCGTAGCTCATGGCTGCGGTCTTGAAGCGCTTGACGATGGACTCTACGCTTTCGACTTCGTCCAACGGCACGCCGCCATTTTCGGGGTAGTTGAAGTCCAGCAGGCTGCGCAGATGCATGGCATCCTTGTTGGTAGCATTGATGGCGTCGGCGTAGGCCTTGAACTTGCTGTAATCGCCGGTCCAGCAGGCCTGCTGCAGCAGATGGATGGTCAGGGGATTGTACAGGTGTTCCTCTGTATCCTTGCCGCTGCGCAGCTTGTGCGCGCCCAGGCTGGAAAGCTCCATGTTGATGTCCAGCCCCAGCGGATCAAAAGCCTGCTGGTGGCGGGCTTCCAGATCGGCCTGGATGTCCTTCATGGTAATTCCGCCCACGCGGGAGACGGTATTGGTGAAGTATTTGTCCACCACTTCTTTGCTGATGCCCAGCGCCTCAAAAATCTGGCTTCCCTGATAGGATTGAATGGTGGAAATCCCCATCTTGGATGCGATTTTGACGATGCCTGCCAATACAGCCTTGTTGTAGTCATCGACAGCAGCATAGTAATCCTTGTCCAGCAGACCCTGTTCGATCAGCTCGCCGATACTCTCCTGCGCCAGATAAGGATTGATGGCGCAGGCACCGTAGCCCAGCAGGGTGGCAAAGTGGTGAACCTCGCGCGGCTCGCCGCTCTCCAGGATCAACGCAATGGCGGTGCTCTTTTTGGTGCGCACCAGGTACTTGGATACCGCGCCTACCGCCAGCAGACTGGGAATAGCCACATGGTACTCATCGATCTCGCGGTCGGAGAGGATGATGATGTTGGCCCCGTCGCGGTAAGCACGGTCCACATCCACGAACAGGCGCTCAATGGCCTGTTCCAGATCGGTGTTTTTATAGTAACAGATGGAGATGGTCTGCACCTTGAAGCCAGGCACCTTCATGGCCTTGATCTTGAGTAGATCCGTTTCGGTCAGAATGGGGTTGTCGATTTTCAGGACCTTGCAGTTTTCGCTCTTTTCTTCCAGCAGGTTGCCCTGTGCGCCCACATAAACGGTGGTGGAGGTCACGACTTTTTCACGCAGCGCGTCGATAGGCGGGTTGGTGACCTGAGCGAACATCTGTTTGAAGTAGTCAAACAGCGGGGGATGATTGTGGCTCAGCACGGCCAGCGGCGTGTCGTTGCCCATGGCGCCCACCGGCTCCGCACCGTTTTTCGCCATTGGCAGGATCATGGTGGACACATCTTCGTACTTGTATCCGAAAGCCTTCTGCAAGCGGATCAGCTCATCGGGAGTGTACTCAGGAACACGCTCGTTGGGAATCTTCAGATCTGCCAGGCTAACCAGATTGCGGTCCAACCACTCGCCGTAAGGCTGGCGGCTTGCATAATAGCCTTTCAGCTTGTCATCGTCCACCAGTTCGCCGCGGGTGGTATCCACCAGCAGCATCTTGCCGGGACGCAGGCGATCCTTTCGCACAATGTTTGCGGAGTCGATGTCCAGCACGCCGACTTCACTGGAAAGGATTAACCGTCCGTCTTTGGTGATATAGTAGCGGGAAGGGCGAAGACCGTTGCGGTCCAGCACGGCACCCATCACGTCGCCGTCGCTGAACAGGATGGAGGCGGGGCCGTCCCACGGTTCCAGCATGGTAGCGTAGTACTGGTAGAAGTCGCGCTTTTTGGGATCCATCGACTTGTTGTTGCTCCAAGGTTCCGGAATGGTTACCATCACGGCCAGGGGCAGATCCATGCCGTTCATGACCATAAACTCCAGCGTATTGTCCAGCATAGCCGAGTCGGAACCGCCCTGATTGACAATGGGCAGCACTTTGGTCATATCGTCCTTCAGATAGTTGCTGCCGATGGTTTCCTCGCGGGCCAGCATGGTGTCCACATTGCCGCGGATGGTGTTGATTTCGCCGTTGTGCAGGATAAAGCGGTTGGGATGTGCGCGGTTCCAGCTGGGGGCGGTGTTGGTGGAGAAGCGGCTGTGAACCATGCCGATGGCGGACTCATAGTCGGTGTCCTGCAGATCGGGATAGAACAGGCGCAGCTCGTTGACCAGGAACATGCCCTTATACACGATGGTACGGCTGGACAGGCTACAAACATACGTGTTGGCACAGCTCTGCTCAAACACGCGGCGCACCACATACAAGCGGCGGTCAAAGGTGATACCGGTCTCCATGCGTGCGGGCTTTTCCACAAAACCCTGCCAGATGCTGGGCATGCAACCGCGGGCAGTATTGCCCAGCACTTCGGGGCAGGTGGGGACCTCACGCCAGCCAAGGAAGTTCAGCCCTTCTTTTTTGCAGACGATCTCAAACAGCTTTTTTGCCTGATTGCGGGGCAGCTCTTCCTGAGGGAAAAAGAACATGCCAATACCGTATTCACGCTCGCCGCCCAGAGTGATACCGACCTCCTGGGCTGCCTTGCAGAAAAATTTGTGACCGATTTGAAGCAGAATGCCCACACCGTCGCCGGTTTTGCCTTCGGCATCCTTGCCGGCGCGATGCTCCAGATGTTCCACGATCTGCAGCGCATCGTCAATGGTCTGGTGCGTTTTGCGTCCCTTGATATCCACCACCGCGCCGATGCCGCAGTTGTCATGCTCAAAGCGCGGGTCGTACAGGCCGGCGGGGGAGGTCCTTTGCGTAAAGTTTTCCATATTCCGTCTCCTTCCCGAGAGATGAAGTATTGCTCACTCTGACCGCACAGAATCAGAGAAAACGAAAAAGGCGTTCTCACAGGGTACACTCTCCCTGTAAGAACGCCTTTGTTCATGGACTCACTATACCATACTGTGCTCAAAACTACAAGGGCAAAACGAAAGATTCTTCAAAAATTCAGTCCGAAAACGTTCTGAAATTAAGTATTGCCCCTTTGCACAAAAGATTATACAGCGCTGTGCTGGTTCTGCGCTTTCAGCTCTTCCAGAATCTGGGCCAGAAGCTCCTCCTGGGTGGGGCCGGCGGGGGCGGCGGGCTTTTCCTCCTCCTTGTGGTGGCCCAGGCTCATCAGCTTGTTCATTCCCTTGATAATGCAGAACAGCACAAACGCAAGAATGATAAAGTTGATGATCGCGGAGAGAAATGCCCCGATGCCCAGCGTAATGCCGAAGGGCAGGTTGAGCACGACATTGCCGAAATCCGCCTGGAACAGGATGCCAATGATGGGGTTGATGATATTCTCGGTCAGCGAGGAAACCAGCGTCGAAAAGGCACCGCCGATGATCACGCCGATGGCCATGTCCATCATGTTGCCCTTCAATGCAAATGCCTTGAATTCTTCCA
>JBJEYG010000270.1:0-4810 GCA_051886555.1 Gemmiger sp. | reverse complement strand
CAGTGCCTCCGGCAGATGCTCATACCCGCGGCGGATGTGTCCCTCATCGTGCACCGTCACCGTACCGTTTGCCGCCAGCGCCGCCACCAGCAGCGCCGCACCGCCGCGCAGATCGGGAGCCTGAACCTCCGCAGGGCCGAGGGCCGCGCGCCCCTGCACAAACAATGCCCGCCCCTCCGTGCGTACCTGTGCCCCCATCGCTGCGAACCCCTGCGCGCAGGCAAACCGGCAGTCAAACAGCCCGTCATACACCGCCGAGGGGGCATCCGCCGTCAGCAGCAGCGCCGCCGCCAGCGGAGCGGCGTCGGTGGCAAAGCCGGGATAGGCCGCCGCGTACACCTGACGGCCGCCGCGCAACGGCCGGTCGGGGTCACGCAGCACGGTGAAGCAATCGTTCTGTGCCTGTACCCTGCACCCCAGTTCACGCAGGAGGGTCAGGAAGGTTTGCACCTGCCGCGGACGGCAGCCCTCCACCCGCACCGCGCCGCCTGCCATCGCTCCGGCCGCTGCGTAGGTACAGGCGGCAATCCGGTCGGGCATAGGGGTGAATGCTGCGCCGTGCAGCGCGGGCCGGCCGTACACCACCGCCACCGGCGTGCCTGCACCGGTGATATGCGCCCCGCAGGCGTTGAGGAAGTCGGCCACATCCTGCACCTCCGGCTCGCAGGCAATTCCGCGCAGTACGGTGACGCCGTCCGCCACGCTGGCAGCCATCAGCAGCGTCTCGGTGGCCCCCACGCTGGGCAGGCGCAACGTAAAGTCCGTCCCGTGCAGGCGTCCCTCCGCGGTGAGCGTAACGGTCTGCCCTGCCGCCCGCACCTTTGCCCCCATTGCCGCCAGCCCGGCGAGATGAATGTCCACCGGGCGTGGGCCGAGCCGGCAGCCGCCGGGCAGCGGCAGGCTCACCCGCCCGGTACGGCACAAAAGCGGCGCCAGATAGAACACCGAACTGCGCATGGCGCCGGCCAGCTCCGGAGGAATATCACCCGTAAGCGCCTGCGACGCCTCCACCGTAACGTCCGCGCCGCGCCGCTCTGCTTTTGCCCCCACCGCCGCCAGCAGTGCCAGACTGGTTTCCACATCGGCCAGGTCGGGCACCGCACGGATGGTACAGCCATCCGTACACAGCAGCGACGCTGCCAGCAACGGCAGCACACTGTTTTTTGCCGACGCCGGGCGTACCGTGCCGCATAACAGCCGCCCGCCGGTCACTTCGATCGTTTCCATATGCCGCACGTTCCTTCCCTCCCGCTTGCCATTCAGTTTCAATATATGCCGCAGCCGCCCCAAACGGCACCGCTTTGTTATAAAAGTACCGGCTGGATCTGCACGCCCCGCAGCGCGCATTCCAGCGTATCGGCAATGAGCGTAAAATCGCTTTTCAGGCTGGCAGGCTTTTTGTAGCTGTCATCCTGGCCGAAGGGCACAAAATAATAGTTTTTGCGCTGCAAAAGCTGGGCCAGTGCCGGCGCGCTGCCCGAAAGTCCGTCATTGGTGGAGACCGCCACCACCACCGGACGCCCGCCCCGCAGCATACTTTTAGCCGCCAGCGTCACCGGCGTGTCGCTCAGGCCGGCGGCCAGGCGAGCCATTGTGGTGCCGGTACAAGGCGCAATAATCATTACATCCGCCATCTGCTTCGGCCCCAACGGCTCCGCGCCCTGAAGGCTGTCGATGGGCATATGCCCGGTGATCTGTTCGATTTTGGCGCGCCAGTCGGCAGCGTGGCCGAAGCGGGTGTCCAGCGTGGCAGCGCTGTAACTGAGCAGCGGCAATATCTGCCAGCCCATGGCGCACAACCGCTGCATCTGGGGCAGCACCGTGTCAAACGTACAAAAACTGCCGCACATTGCAAACACTGCCGTGCGGGACGCCGTTTCCTGCTTCATAACGAAGAACTCCTTTCCTGCAAAATGGTCAGCACGGTATGGGCCACCAGTTCTCCGGCCGTGCGCGGCGCACAGCGCGCGGGCAGACTGAGCGCGTGCACCGTATGCACGCCCAGTGCTTTGGCTGCGGCAAAATCCACCCCGCCGGGCATACTGGCCAGGTCCACCACCAGCGCGGCGCCGGGCAGGCGTTCCAGTGCCGCGCGTCCCAGCACCGGCGCCGGAATGGTATTTACCACGGCGTCAAAGCCGGGCGCCAGGCGGGGCAGCATCTCCAGCGGCTCCGCCTCACACCCGGCACTGCGGGCCTGGGCGCGCTGTTCTGCGCTGCGGGCTGCCACCGTCACATAGGCGCCCAACGCGTGCAGCCGCGCCGCCAGCGCACTGCCCACCCGGCCGTAACCCAGCACCAGTACCGGGCTTTCCCACAGGGTACGGTCCCGCATGGAAAGAAGTACCCCGATGCATCCCTCGGCGGTGGGCACCGCGTTCAAACTGGCCAGCTCGGGGCGCAGGAAGTAATCGATCAGCTCCACGCCCGCCGCGTCGGCCGCCGCCTGTACCGGGGCAGACACGCGGCCGCCCAGCGCCAACGTTCCCGGCTGAGCCGCCCGCAGGATCCGCGCCAGTCCCGCCATGTCGGCGTCCAGCGGCATGGGCAGCAGAATGTAGCCTGCGCTGCCCGCGCCCTCCGCTCCCGTCACGTTGTACCCCGCTTCCTTCAGATATTTCGCCGCCGCCCGCTGGCGCGCGTCCGTTCCCACCACGCAAAAGGTCTTACGCATTATTCTCACCCCCGGCATCTGCACCATGCTATGCAAAAACCGCCCCGCCTGTGCGGCGTTTTGGCAGCAAAAAAGCGCCCCGGGCGGGCAGGAAACCGTCCGGGGCGCGAAGTGCGGAAGAAAGTTAAAGCAGGAACCGGGCCATGCGCCGTCCCAGCTTGAGCAGCACCGGCCGCCGGTTGAGCGCCGGGTCGGCGTTCACCTGATTTTGCAGTTCCTCCAGCACGCGCTGCACTTTGCATGGGGGAACTCCGCCCGCCTCCAGTTCAGCGGCGGTGACGCACAGCACGGTTTTTGTCTGTGCCGGGCGGGGCGACAGCTGAACTGTGCACTGCACGGTCTTGGTGGTTTTTTGCGCCATAACTGGTTCTCCTTTCACGCCGGGGGCAGCATTTCGCAGTGATTCTGCCCGAATTGTTTTGTCTTTTTTCTGTTATTATACCAAAATTACAAAATAAGTGTTTATTTTATCGCAAAAAACCGATATAATAATTTGTAAATATCGCTGCGTGTGCTTTTACGGAAAGGGCGCAAGATTTGCGCACCGCGCAGCGGGGAACTTTTGAGGTGATCCTGATGGCTTTTTTAGGCAGTTACAGCAATAAATTGCTCGAAGGCGTACAGCATATTCATTTTATCGGCTGCGGCGGTTCGGGAACGTTCCCTCTCATCCAGATCCTGCTGGCCCGCGGGTACCGGATCTCGGGCAGCGATGTGGAGGAAACCAAAGTAACCGAGGCGGAGCGCCAACTGGGTGTGGCGGTACATATCGGCCACGACGCGGCCAACGTGCTGGGCGCGAACCTGGTGGTGTACAGCGCCGCGATCCACAGCGATAACTGTGAGATTCAGGCCGCTCATGCCCGCGGCATTCCCGCCGTGGAGCGCAGCGTACTTCTGGGCTATGTGAGCCGCCTGTACCCGCAGAGCATCTGCGTGGCAGGTACCCATGGCAAAACCACGGTCACCGGCATGATTACCACCATGCTGGAGCTGGCCGGGCGCGACCCCGCCGCAGTCATCGGCGGCAAGCTTCCGCTGATCGACGGGTACGGCAAGGCGGGCAGCGGAAGCAGCATCGTCATTGAGGCCTGCGAGTACAGCGAGACCTTCCTGCACCTGACGCCTTATCTGGGCATTATTCTGAACATCGACAACGACCATCTGGAATATTACGGCAGCATGGGCAAGCTGAAAATGGCATTCCAGAAATTTGCATTGCTGTCCCGCCGCGTGGCGTTCAATATGGACGACCGCAACACGCTGGATGTGGTCAGCTCCATTGACCGTCCGGTGCTGAGTTTTGGCATTGTGGAGGAGGCGCGGTTCCAGGCATACAATATTGAGGAATACCGTCCCGGTTTCTTTGAGTTTGACGTCAGCGAACTGGGTACCTATTTCGCACACCTGAAGCTGAGCGTGCCCGGCTACCACAACATCTACAACGCGCTGGCCATGTGCTGCTGCGTACAAACGCTGGGTCTGAAGCCCGCCGACGCCGAGCGTGCCGCCGAGGCGTTCACCGGTGCAGGGCGTCGGTTTGAGATCAAGGGCACCTGCAACGGAGCGGTGATCGTGGACGATTACGCTCATCACCCCACCGAAATCGCCGCTACGCTGAAGGTCGCCAAGGAGATGGGTTACAAGCGGGTGATCGCGGTACACCAGCCGTTCACTTTCAGCCGCACCAAATCTCTGATGGATGACTTTGCCCAGGTTCTGAGTGAAGCCGATCAGGTAGTGCTGCTGCCCATCATGGGCAGCCGCGAGGTGGATGACGGCAGCGTAAAGAGCGAGGATCTGGCCGCCAAATTGCCCGGCAGCGTGGTGGTCGGCGGGCTGGAGCAGGCTGCCGACTGGGTCAAGGCCAACGCCGGCGAAGGCGACCTGGTGGTGTGCATGAGCTGCGGTGACTTGTACAAGGCAGCCGATAAAATGGTGGAGAACTGAGTTCCCCCTGGCAAACAATAAAACTGAGGCCGCACCGGCAGTTCCCAGTGCGGCCTCAGTTTTATTGTCACTCGCCGGTCAGCCCCATGGAGATGCCCAAGGCGGCATCCACCCGCTGCATATCTTCCGGCGGGATACTTCCGGCCCGCTCGCGCAGACGGCGTTTATCCAGTGTGCGGATCAGAT
>JBJEYG010000269.1:0-4842 GCA_051886555.1 Gemmiger sp. | reverse complement strand
CTCGCCGTTGGCGTACCGGGTGAAGATCTCCTGCACAATGGGAGCCGTCTCCGGGTCGATATGGTACAGCCTGTCCTCCTTGCCGATGGTGAAGCCCAGCGGAACGATACCGCCGTTGTACTTGCACTGGAGGGCATTTTCGCGCTCACCGCGCGCTACTTTTAGGGCAAGTTCGGCGGAATAATATTCTGCCATGCCGATCAGCATACTCTCCACCATAATGCCTTCAGGCCCTTGCGAAATGGGTTCCATGGCAGACACCAGATGGACACCGTTCTTTTCCAGCTGGTACTTGTAGTTCACGGCATCGAACCGATTCCGGGCAAAGCGGTCGAGCTTCCAGACCAGAACCACATCGAAGATTTTCTTCGCGCTGTCCTTGATCATCCTCTGGAAGTCCGGGCGTTCATCCGTCTTGGCAGAGTAGGCACGGTCGATGTAGGTGCCGACCACGGTGATACCGTTTTTCTCGGCGTAGTCCTTGCAGTCGCGCAGCTGCCCTTCAATGGACGCTTCGCGCTGGCTGTCGGAAGAATAGCGGGCATAGATTACGGCGGTCATGGTTGCACCTTCTTGGCTGTGTGTCCGGCTTTCCTTATCGTATCGAATCAAGCGCAGCTTGTCAACGATCTGCAAGCAGATTGAAAAATGAAATTTTAGAAATTCGGGAAAACGTAGAGAGCAAGAACCGTCCCGTGGCCACAAATTTTCAATTCTTGAAAATGTTGTGCCCTTTCGGGACTGCACTTCTGCAACGCTCCCGCGTTTTTGAAGTGTTCTTGTTGGGGCGTGCCTGCCCCAAACCCTGCTTCTTACGATTTGGAAATTACATAATTATGCACCACTGGGTCCACGAGAACTAACGCTCATCGGAGGCATAGAACTATAAAAAGATTGGCCGTTCACAGTGTTTTGAGTCAACCCAATCAAATCAATCAACTGGCTCTCGTTATAGCTCTCTTGACAGTTATCCAGAACAGCACATTGGCAACTATATACACCACTATCGTTAGAGACAACTCCCCACCATTCAAGGTCTGCCAAAAGTTTTCCAATCTTCTTGCGGTCAAAGCGTATTTCTTTTTCCAAAAGGAACGAGCTAATTTGTGGAGCAGACATCGGTTTTTGCTTTAATAGGAGAGCTAATGCCAATTCCTGTCCATGCAAACGGTGAAGCAAAAGACCTCTGCGAACCCAAATGTTCGATGCTTTTTTCATAGCAAATACCTCCTTTTTAGATAGCTCGCTCACTTAAAATACGATTGATGTCCATTTGAAATTGCGCTCATTCACAATTGTTATGTTGACTTGAGTATATCATATTACACAATAAAAGACTACTGTTATATATCAGAACCTGCCCTTTTTCCTGCGTACGTGCGTACCGGCCATGTACGGACGTACGCAGCGATTGACCCGAAACGCACAATATAGGGGGGATGCAAAGCAAAAGGCAGGGCACCACCGCCATGGTGATACCCTGCCTTTACTCGTTCTCGCTTACCGCTCTGCGTACTCCCTCCGCAGAACCTTCCGTAAACAAAAACGTACCCGAACCCTTTCTCATAGAGAATCGGGTTCGAGTACGAACTGAATGGTGGAGAATTAGGGACTCGAACCCCAGACCCCTTGCGTGTGATGCAAGTGCTCTAACCAGCTGAGCTAATCCTCCGCAACAGAGAATATTATACCACCGCTTCTTTGGAAAGTCAAGCCTTGTTCCCCAATTTCTTTTGGTCGAACCAGCGCGTTCTTTTGTGTTTTTCCCGGTTCCGGCAAAACTTTTTTCGCCGCCGCGGCCCCGTCTTCCCCTTGCCGCCGCTGCGTGCGCTCCATCTGGTCGACCATTTCGGGCATGTCGCCCCAGTAGCGTTTATAGCAATGGGTTTGCTGGCATCGCTCGTTGCGGCGCGGCTCGATGGTCACGGCGCGGAAGAAGCTTTTCCACAACTGCTGCCAGTCCAGCTCGGCATCATCCGGCAGCGGGTCGTACCGCTCCATGCGCAGATACTGCACTCGGCCGTTTTGCCGCAGCATGGCGGCGCCATGGCTTGCATCATAGATTAAAAAATTCTCGTCAGGCAGGCGGTTACAAAAATGGCCGCGCAGCAGCGGCAACACGCAGTGGCGCGGATGCAGCACCGCGCCAAGCATTCCGCCCCGCTCCTCAAAACGCAGAAATTCCTTGCACAGGTGGGCGTCGTTGCGCACCGCGCGCTCCAGCGCAAATGCCGCAGCGCAGTCCGGATGCCCCAGCATGCGGGCGGCAGCAGGGCCCTGGTCGAAGCAGAGCCGTGCGAACCGAAGCAGCGTCAATTCCTTGCCGGGGTCGGTGTTGAGAAATCCGACGGCCACCCGGGCCTTTACTTCCTGCCCCAGCCGGCCAAGGCCGCGGTACACCCGCCGCGCCTGCGTCGGGTCGGTGGGAATCCGGCGAACCGCAAACAGGGTCAGTTGTTCCTCCTCCGGCCCGGTCACTGCGGCAGGCAGTTCCTTCTTGCGGTAGCTCTCAAAAATACAGCACAGGAAACCGGCAAAACTGCCGTCGTACTGATAGGTCACGTCCGTCACATCCGCCTGGTAAGACATGTGATTGCCTCCTCCCGTACCAGCGCGGCCGCTTGCCGTGCCGGTACGCCTTCCCCAGCCAGCCGGTGCACCTCCGGCGCGGCGCCGGGCAATGGTTTAGCCGCAAAGTCATCCAGCGAAAGCTGCTGCACCCCCACCGCGAATGCCCCCGGATCCAGCAGGGCGTTCGCAATTTCGGCGCGGGTTCCGTGCGCGCCGGTGTAGCTTTGGCAGGTGATAAAATACTGCGCCCGCTTGAGCACCACACCGATGCGTTTCAGTTCGGCCAGCCCCAGATGCTGCATCCGCCGTGCCGCCATAATGCGCTGAGCGCTTTTTGGCCCGATGCCGGGCACGCGAAGCAGTTCTTCCCGGCAGGCAGAATTGACATCCACCGGAAAACACTCCGGATGGCGCAGCGCCCAACAGCATTTCGGGTCAAGATAGGGGTTAAAGTTCGGTTCCTCCTCGCTGAGCAGCTCCGTTGCCGAGAAATGGTAAAATCGAAGCAGCCAGTCGGCCTGATACAGGCGATGTTCCCGCAGCAGCGGAGGCGGAGTCTGACGTGCCGGCAGACGCGAATCGCTTACCACCGGCAGATAGGCGGAGTAAAACACTCGTTTCAACGAGTATTTTTTGTATAAACCTTCGGTCAGGTTCATAATATGGCGGTCCGTCTCAGGCGAAGCGCCGATAATCATCTGCGTACTCTGACCGGCGGGAGCGAAGGCCGGGGCATTTTTGTATACGGTCATCTCCTGCCTGCTGCGGGCGGATTCAGCAGCAATCTGTCCCATAGGGCGCAAAATCGCTTTTTTGGATTTGTCCGGCGCAAGAAGGTTCAGACTCTGTTCGCTGGGTAATTCAATATTAACCGAGAGGCGGTCGGCAAGCAGGCCGATGCGGTCCACCAGAATCGGGTCAGCGCCGGGGATGGTCTTGGCATGGATATAGCCGTTGAAATGGTATTCCCCGCGCAGAAGCCGCAGCACTTCGATCATGCGTTCCATGGTGGCGTCGGGGGTGCCAAGTACGGCGCTGGAGAGAAACAGCCCCTCAATGTAATTGCGGCGATAGAATCCGATCGTCAGCTCCGCCAGTTCCCGTGGGGTAAAAGTGGCCCGGGGCACATCGTTGGATTTACGGTTGACACAATAGCTGCAATCGTAGCTGCAGGCGTTGGAGAGCAGCACCTTGAGCAGCGAAACACAGCGCCCGTCGGGCGTAAAGGCATGGCAGATGCCGGGCGCCTCGCAGTTGCCCAGCGCCCCGTGCCGGCCGGCCCGGGAAACGCCGCTGGAAGTGCAGGCCACATCATATTTGGCGCTGTCCGCCAGAATTTCCAGTTTTTGCTGCAGGTCCATGGTCTTCCCCCGCCGTCATAAAAAGGGTATAAAAAAGATAGCCCGCCGCGCACCCTTTTCCGGCGGCGGGCCTGGAAGGCAGTTTTATTGCAGAAACAAATGAAAGTCCGTACAATGGGACATTTCATTCGCTATAATCAGAAGTACAGACGGAAAACGTCTTGGTTACCACTTGGCTTTCGTCTCAACCACTTTGCCTGCAATGTACAGATAGTCGAGGTCCTGACCCTTGATGACAAGTTCCTCGTAATCCGGGTTAAAGGGTTGAAGCACCACCGAATTGCCCCGCTGCAGGTAACGCTTGAGCGTGCCTTCGCCGTCCGCGCCGTAAACGAACACGCCCAGATCCCCGTTTTCCAGTGTGGTCTGCCGGTGCACCAGCGCCAGATCGCCGTCCGAAATGCGCGGCTCCATACTGTTGCCCTTTACCACCAGGAAAAAGTAGTTCTGCGGGTCCTTGACGCAGGCATATTCTGTACCGTAATCCTCCTCGAAGGCAAGGGCGCCGTAACCGGCCCTGACGGTACCCACCACCGGGATGGGATACTGGTCAAGCCCGCCGAAAAAGCGACGGGAAGCCGCCTGCGTTTCGGGGCCGGGTTCGGCGAGGCCAAGCAGCATATCGGTGGTAGTGCCGAAAATCTCCGCCAGGCGTGCGACGGTTTGCGGGTCGGGGGTGGAGCGCCCCGTTTCCCACTTGCCGACGGCCTGCTGGGTGACGCCCAGCATACGGGACACCTCGGCCTGGCTGAGTTTCTTGGCCTTGCGGGCCTGTTTGAGTCGTTCTGCAAACATCCAACTCCGCTCCTTCCTTATTTGTTTTTATTATACAACTAAAAGTAGTTCTTGTAAAGGGATTCTTTCAATTTTTTGTTGTAAATCCGGTTGACAACAACTCGAAGTTGTATTA
>JBJEYG010000268.1:0-4856 GCA_051886555.1 Gemmiger sp. | reverse complement strand
CCGATCTGGCATCAGCACGGTGGCCGCGCCGATGGTAGAGTCAAAGCGCTCGCCCAGGCCCTTCTTGCTGCACACGTTCAGGTCGGATACCATGCTGGCCATTTTCTCACCGAAGGTGGAACCGGCCCACTGGGGCTGCCAGGTGGTGCCCCTGACGATGTGAACATTGGCATGCTTCTCGGCACCGTTGGAGTTCAGAAACTCACGGGACAGGTCCACAATGGCCACACCGTTCCAGAATTCACGCATCCGCTTCTGGGCGGTAACGGTAGCCACCTGGGTAGCTTCCAGGTTTTCTTCGTTGGCAAGGGCAATGAACCTGGGCGCGTCTTCGGCGCTGACCGCCACCGCCATGCGCTCCTGACTCTCCGAGATGGCCAGTTCGGTGCCGTCCAAACCCTCGTATTTCTTGGTCACTTTGTTCAAATCGATCATCAGGCCGTCAGCCAGCTCACCAATGGCAACGGAAACGCCGCCTGCACCAAAGTCGTTGCAACGCTTGATCATGCGGCAGGCGTCTTCGCGGCGGAACAGACGCTGCAGCTGGCGTTCAATGGGGGCGTTGCCCTTCTGTACCTCAGCGCCGCAGGTTTCCAGACTTGTCAGCTTGTGCGCCTTGGAGGAACCGGTTGCGCCGCCAATGCCGTCGCGGCCGGTGCGGCCGCCCAGCAGAATGATCACATCGCCGGGGGCGGGTTCTTCACGGCGTACATGGCTGGCGGGCGTGGCGCCCACTACTGCGCCGATCTCCATGCGCTTGGCGGCATAGCCGGGGTGGTACAACTCGTCCACCTGGCCGGTAGCCAGACCGATCTGGTTGCCGTAGCTGGAATAGCCTGCCGCAGCGGTAGTGACCAGCTTACGCTGGGGCAGTTTACCCTCCATCGTTTCGGACACAGGTTTCAGCGGATCGGCCGCGCCGGTGACGCGCATGGCCTGATAAACATAGCTGCGGCCGGACAGCGGGTCACGGATGGCGCCGCCGATGCAGGTAGCCGCGCCGCCGAAGGGCTCGATCTCGGTGGGGTGATTGTGCGTCTCGTTTTTGAACAGGAACAGCCAATCCTGCAACTCGCCGTCCACGTCGCACTTGATCTTGACGGTGCAGGCGTTGATTTCTTCGCTCTCGTCAAGATTTTTTAGTACACCGCGCTTTTTCAGCGCCTTAGCGGCGATGGTGCCCGCATCCATCAGTGTGCGGGGCTTGTTCCCGCGGCCGGTCTCGGCGCGCAACGCCATGTAACGGTCAAAAGCGGCCTGAACCACCTCGTCATCGATGGTGACATCGTCCAGAATGGTGCCGAAAGTAGTATGACGGCAGTGATCGGACCAGTAGGTGTCGATCAGACGAATCTCCGTGATGGTGGGGTCGCGCTTTTCGCTCTTGAAGTAATCCTGGCAGAACACAATGTCCGCATGGTCCATGGCCAGGCCCTTCTCATTGCGGAATGCTTCCAGTTCTTCGTCGGTCATGTCCAGAAAACCGGTCAGCGTCTCGACTGTGGATGGAATGGCGAACTCCATTTTCAGCGTCGTTTTCTCCGCAAGATCCGCCTCGCGGGCCTCCACCGGGTTGATGACATATTTTTTGACGGCGGCCAGTTCCGCGTCGCTCAACGCACCATTCAGCAAATAGACCTTGGCGCTGCGCACGTCGGGGCGTTCGCCCTGGCTGAGCAGCTGGATGCACTGGCTGGCAGAGTCGGCGCGCTGGTCAAACTGGCCGGGCAGATACTCCACCGCGAAAATCCGGTCCGCCTGCGGCAGCGTATCGTAGGTTACGTCCACCGGCGGCTCGCTGAATACGGTGGGAATGCACTGCTCGAACAGCGCCCGGTCAATGCCTTCCACGTCGTAGCGGTTGACAAGACGCAGCTCCCGCAGCCCCTTCACACCCAGCAGCTCGGTCAGCTCACGAAACAGCGACTGAGCTTCGCCGTCAAAACCGGGCTTTTTTTCTACGTAAATACGATATACCATACGATCTTCCCCCTATCGGATTAGTTCAGCGCCGCCAAAGCGCGGGCGCCGATGTCAGAACGCTTGTGCAGCTTGTCAAAATGGATGCGGTCGGCGGCGGCGTAAGCCTTCTCCAGCGCCTGAGGCAGGGTGTCAGCCGTGGCGGTAACTCCCAGAACACGGCCGCCGCTGGTGACCAGGTTGCCGTCCTTTCGAGTGGTGCCGGCATGGTAAACAGTGGCGTCACCGCTTTCCGGCTGGCCGTTTGACAGGCCGGTGATTTCCTTGCCCTTCTCATAGGCCACCGGATAGCCGCCCGACGCCAGGACCACGCACGCGGCCGCGCCGTCGCGGAAACGTACCTCCGTTTCGTTCAGTGCGCCGTTGGTGGTGGCCAGCATGATTGTCAGCAGGTCGCTTTCCAGCAACGGCAGAACCACCTGCGTTTCAGGATCGCCGAAACGGCAGTTGTACTCAATCACTTTGGGGCCGTCCGGAGTCAGCATCAGTCCAAAATACAGGCAACCCTGGAAAGGGCAACCCTCCGCCTGCATGGCCGCTACCGTCGGCAGGAAAATTTCTTCCATGCAGCGGGCAGCCACCTCGGGGGTGTAGTAAGGGTTGGGCGCCACAGTGCCCATACCGCCGGTGTTCAACCCTTCGTCGTGATCCAGCGCACGCTTGTGGTCCATGCTGGATACCATGGGCTTGATGGTCTTACCGTCACAGAAGGAGAGTACGCTCACCTCCGGGCCGGTCAGGAATTCCTCCACGACTACATGGTTGCCGGATGCGCCGAACTTTTTGTCCAGCATGATCTCTTTGACGGCATCCTCCGCCTCCGCTTCGTTCTGGCAGATCAGTACACCCTTGCCCAGCGCCAGGCCGTCCGCCTTGATAACCACCGGATATTTGTTTCTACCGCGAATGTAGTTCAGCACCTCAGCCGGGTCGTCAAACACAGCATAGTCGGCGGTGGGGATGTGGTATTTTTTCATCAGATTTTTGCTGAACACCTTGCTGGCTTCAATGCGGGCGGCCGCTTTGTTGGGGCCGAACGCGGGAATGCCGATTTTGGCCAGTTCATCCACCATGCCCAGCGCCAGAGGATCGTCCTGCGCCACGACCACATAATCGAAGGCTTCCTCTTTGGCAAACGCAACCATACCGGCAACGTCGGTGGCGGAAATTGCTTTGCAGGTGGCGTCATAGCTGATACCGCCGTTGCCCGGCGCGCACCAGATCTCGGTGCACGCAGGGCTTTTTTTCAACGCCCGGATAATGGCATGCTCGCGGCCGCCGCCGCCAACTACTAGGATTTTCATGGCAAAAACTCCTTTATCACGTTAATTCATGTTTAACTCATAGATTACGACCGTGTCGTTTTCAAAGCGTTTATCAAAATATCCATCCACAAAGGCGGCATCGCTGCCCTGCAGCGTCTTATTATACACCAGCCAGGTGATATTTGTCTCGCAGCAGATTTCGGCCGCGCGCTCGGGGGTGATGTTCCTCACAAAACCGAACAGCTCACTCATGGTATCGTATCGCGCGCCCACATCCTCCGCAGGAATGCCCAGATTGGTCATGGCATACTTGAAGCTTTCCATATAGGCGCGCCGTCCGCTGATAGCGGTGTATACGTTGGAAAGCCCTTCCTCCGCCGGTCCGGTGTGCATGCGGTTGGTGGCAAACAGTTCGTCGGCGGGCATCGCTTTGCCGAGCCACAGCAGCGCGTTCTCCTCGTCGGCAGTCAGCGGTGTGTAGTTGGCCTTTTCCGCCACGGCGGCCCCAGGGGCAAACAGCGCTTGTGCGCCCTCGCACGCCAGATACGAACAGGAACAACACCCCGTGAAAATACTCAGCACCGCAAGCATTCCGCCAAGCAGTCTGACTGGCCGGGGTGATTTGGGAGCAAACCGGCCGAGTGCATCCAACGCGTTTATATCGATGGCAAACAGCGCTGCGTAGGCAAAATAGCTCTGGCTCATGGATGGGTGGTCAAACAGAAAAAAGGCCAACAGTCCACCGAAACCCAGCGCGTAGCAGAATAGCTGTACCACGTTCTGTTCCGCCAAACGGGTGCGCGGCTTTGCCAGCACCCAAACCGCACCGGCGCAAAACAGCGGAAAGGCGAAGGGCGCCATGCAAACGCTTTGCAGTGCCATGAACACCGGCAAAGATAAGGTATACAGCAGTCCGCTGCGGCCTTTCAGCGCCGCAAGCACCGGCGCAAAAACGCTTTTTTCCAGTGTAGCGTGGCTGGAAAAACTGACGCTTGCTCCTGTCCCGGCAGAGAATAACAGTTTGTAAAAGCAAACGAACACCGCCAGCACCAGGCAGGAGAACAACACGGCGCGCAGCCGTTCCGCCCGGGGCAAACGCGGCAGCATCAGCACAACGGCACATACCGTAGCCAGTGCCGCCAGTCCGGCCACAGGCCCTTTGGCGGCGCACAACATGGCAAAGCAAAGAAGGCATGCCGGCCAAAGGCGGGCATTGCGCCAGTTGCGGGAGACAGCCAGCATCAGCACAAGAAAGGCGGCAAGAAGCAAAACTGCGGCTCCCATTGCATTGATGTTGGTCAGAAGATGGATGGTAAAAAGGTTCTGAAAAGGACTGAGCCCGTCCAGCAGTGCGATGCCGCCGGCACAGCCCAGCAGCAACACCAGCCAGGGCAGAGCCATGGCCCGGCGGCTCTTTGGCCAAAGCACCGCCCCCAGTTCGGCACACACCCAAAGAGCGGCCAGCAGCAGGGCAGGGGGCAGCACAAAAGCCACAGCATCATAACAGGAACCGCCCCAGGCAGCCGAAAGGCCGTACGCCCAAAGTTCACTGAGATAATGGTAGGTGAGAGTGTAACCGCTGTACCGTAAATCCTGAGGCGGGAACCCCAG
>JBJEYG010000267.1:0-4870 GCA_051886555.1 Gemmiger sp. | reverse complement strand
GCAACCACCACACTGCAGCCCAACAGTGGACGACGGTGGCGCTGACCTACGACGCCAACGGCATTGTCACCGAACAGCCCGACAACCCCTATGTGCAGGAGGAGGCCCGCATCAACCGGATCCCGGTGCGCCGGGTGGACGACCTGCCCGCCGAGATCACCTACCCCATCAACAAGCTGCTGGTGGTGGGCGACCCGGTGGATATGCCCCATATCGAGGAACTGATGCAGCAGATGTTCGCAGGACGGCTGTCCATCTACCGCTCGCAGCCTTTCTTTATTGAAACGATGCCTCTCGGTGTGGAAAAGTCCGCCTCGCTGGCGGTGCTGCTCCAGGTGCTGGGGCTGCGCCGCGAGGATCTGATGGCCTGCGGCGACGGCTGGAACGATCTGCCCATGATCCAGTACGCCGGAATGGGCGTCGCCATGGGCAATGCGGTGCCGTCCGTCAAGGCGGCGGCGGATTACATTTCGGCCGACAACGACCATGACGGGGTGGCCGAAGCAGTGGAGAAATTTATTTTGGGAGGTCAAACCACTTGAATCTGATCGTATTCGACCTGGAATGGAACATCGGCTACCTGCCCAGGACCTTTCATTACCACGGCGAGGAGCTGACGCTGCGCGGCGAGATCATCCAGATCGGTGCGGTGCGTATCGACGAGAACGCCCGGGTGCTGGATACCTTTGAGATGACGCTCAAACCGCGTATTTTCCGCAAATTGCAGCATCACATCGCCAAAGTCACCGGACTGAGCCAGGGGGATCTGGACGCGGGCGTGCCCATCCGGGAAGGGCTGCGCAGCTTTATGGATTGGGCCGGCCCCGACGCCGAGTTCGGCGAGTGGGGACTGGACGATGTGCCGGTGCTCAAGCAGAATCTGTTCATCTGCGGTCTGGACGAACGGTGGCCACGCCACTGGTACGACCTGCAGCGGGTTTTTCTGGAGGAATTTCCCCGCAAGGAGGGGGAGGGCATGACGCTGGAAAGCGTGGTGGATCGGCTTGGAATTCCCAAGGAGGAACCGTTCCACAATGCGCTGGATGACGCCCTGTACACGGTTCGGGTGTGCGGGCGGCTGTCCAGTTTCCGCGACGCGCTGAACGCCTACCCGCGGGAGGATGAACTGCTGCAGGAGGCGCTGTTCACCGACCCTGACGCCCGGTACTACGATTTCAAGGCCTTCTTCGGCCGTTTGCAGCACGATGACTACAAAAACGACCCCGAACTTTGTTCGGCGGAGTGCCCGGTGTGCGGCGCTCCGCTCAAGGTGGACGACATCTGGCTCAAGCGCGGCAACACCGGTTACTATACCGAGGCCGACTGCCCCGCCTGCGGGCCGTGGTTTTTGCGGTTCAAGCTGTCCCGCAGGGACGGACTGCACTGGAATTTCGGCCGCTGCGTCGAGGCTGCCCGCCCCGACACGCTGGAAAAATGGCGCCGCCAGCGTGCGTTGCAGGTGGAACGCATCCGCAAAAAACAGGAGCGGGACGCCAACTTGGAAAAACAGGCCGCTGCCCAATAAAGAAAAAGCGCAGGCGGAAACGCGCCTGCGCTTTTTCCGGTTCGACGCAAAAAATTCGACGAAAATTGCCAAAATACTTGTGGCGGAACTGTAAATTTTATATAATAAAACCGTAGCGTTCGGCAGCGGAGGCGGAGCGGGCCGTTCCGGAACCACTCTGCTGCGGCGCGGGAAATGCGACGGCTGCTGTTTCCGGATGCAGCCTCCCGGTGCATTTGAGCTTGTTGGAAAGGAGAGAAGAACGCATTGGCAAACGAAACTGTCATTGAAATGCGGAACATCACCAAAGAGTTCCCCGGCATCAAAGCCAACGACGATGTGACGCTGGAACTTCGCCGCGGCGAGATCCATGCGCTGCTGGGCGAAAACGGCGCCGGCAAATCCACTTTGATGAGCGTTTTGTTCGGATTGTACCAGCCGGAAAAGGGTGAGATTTATAAGGATGGGCGGAAGGTCGTGATCCGCGACCCCAACGACGCCAACCGCCTGGGTATCGGCATGGTGCATCAGCACTTCAAGCTGGTGGAATGCTTTACCGTGCTGGACAACATTATTCTCGGTGTGGAGGAGACCCGCCGCGGTTTCTTGCAAAAGGACGCCGCACGCAAAAAGGTGGTGGCCCTGTCGGAAAAATACGGCCTGCGCGTGGATCCCGACGCGCTGGTGGAGGACATCTCGGTGGGAATGCAGCAGCGCGTGGAGATCCTGAAAATGCTCTACCGCGACAACGAGATCCTGATTTTTGACGAGCCTACCGCCGTGCTGACGCCACAGGAAATCGACGAACTGATGGAGATTATGCGCGGGTTCAAGGCGGAAGGCAAGAGCATTCTGTTCATCACCCACAAGCTCAACGAGATCATGGCCGTGGCCGACCGGTGCACCGTTCTGCGCAAGGGCAAGTGCATGGGCACGGTGGACATTGCCTCCAGCAACAAAGAGGAACTGAGCCGCATGATGGTGGGCCGCGACGTTCAGTTTGCGGTGGAGAAGAAGCCCTGTGAGCCGGGCGGAACGGTACTGAAGGTGGACAACCTGGTGGTGCCCAGCAAGGTGCACAGGAACAATGCGGTGCGGGGCGTGTCCTTTGAGGTCCGCGCCGGCGAGATCGTCTGCGTGGCGGGCATCGAGGGCAACGGCCAGAGCGAACTGGTGTACGGCCTGACCGGCCTGGAAAAGACTGCGGGCGGCACAGTGATGCTGTGCGGCCAGGATATCACCGCTGCCACCATCCGCGAGCGCAGCAAGGCGGGAATGAGCCACATTCCCGAGGACCGCCACAAGCACGGCCTGGTGCTGGACTACACGCTGGGCCAGAATATGGTGCTGCAGCGCTACTGGCAGCCGGAATTCCAGAACCACGGCTTCATTAAGAAGCAGGCGGTGCGCAGCTATGCCGAGCGGCTGATCGAACAGTACGATGTGCGCAGCGGCCAGGGTGCCGATACCGTCGCACGCAGCATGTCCGGCGGCAACCAGCAGAAAGCCATCATTGCCCGCGAGATCGACCGCGCGCCCCGCCTGCTGGTGGCGGTGCAGCCCACCCGCGGCCTGGACGTGGGCGCCATCGAGTACATCCACCGGCAGCTGGTGGCGGAGCGCGACGCGGGCTGCGCCGTGCTGCTCATCAGCTTGGAACTGGATGAAGTGATGAATCTGTCCGACCGGATCCTCGTGATGTACGAGGGCGAGATCACCGGTGAACTGGATCCCCGGTCCACCAATGTACAGGAGCTTGGCCTCTATATGGCCGGCGCCAAAAAGCAGGGGAAGGAGGCCGAACAATGAAACGCAAACCCCTGGCTCAAAACCAGTCCTTCCTCAGCGTGCTGGCCAGCCTGCTTTCGGTGGTCATCGGCCTGGCGCTGGGCTTCGCGCTGTTGCTGCTGCTCAACGCCCCGGAGGCACTGGACGGCATGAAAGCGATGCTGACCACCGGAGTTTCCAACATGGACAAGTTCGGCAAGGTCCTTTACCAGGCCGCGCCGCTGATGCTCTGCGGCCTGTCGGTGGGCTTTGCCTTCAAAACCGGCCTGTTCAACATCGGCGCGTCCGGTCAGTATACGATGGGCATGTTCTTTGCGCTGGTGTGCGCCATTCAGTTCCAGATGCCCTGGTGGGCCTGCCTGCTGGCATCCTGTGTGGGCGGCGCCATCTGGGGGATCTTCCCCGGCCTGTTCAAGGCAATGTTCAACGTCAACGAAGTGATCACCGCCATCATGTTCAACTGGATCGGCATGTACCTGGTCAACCTGCTGCTGGCCAACATGCCCACCATGCTGGCGTCCGCGTGGGGCGCCTCCAACTCCGACCGCACCGCGGCCCTCAGCGCCGCCAACCCCGGCGCCATCATTCCCAAGGGCGGTCTGGAACGCTTCTTCGGCAATTCCAGCTGGATCAACATCAGCGTGTTCATTGCCATAGCGGCGGCCATTCTGGTGTGGATCGTGCTGGATAAGACCACCTTCGGCTATGAGCTGAAAGCCTGCGGCTTCAACCGCGACGCGTCGCAGTATGCGGGCATCAACGCCAAGCGCAACATCGTTCTGGCCACCGTGATCTCGGGCGCGCTGGCAGGCTTGGGCGGCGGCATCTACTACCAGGCCGGCACCGTGCAGTATGTGCTGGAAAAGAGCATTCTGGGCATGGGCTTCAACGGCATCCCGGTGGCGCTGCTGGCCAGTTCCAACCCCATCGGCACCATTTTCAGCGCGCTGTTCATCAGCTATATCCAGGTGGGCGGCGCCGCCATGCAGCCCACCTTCTCGGCCGAGACCACCGACATTGTCATCGCGGTCATCATTTATCTGGCGGCGTTTGCCCTGCTGATGCGCGGCGTCATCGCCAGGGCCATTTCCGGCCGGAAGGGGAAGGGAGGCAGCGACAAATGACCACTTTAGCCAACATTCTCAGTCTGACGGTGCTGTTTGCCGTACCGCTGCTGTTGGTCGCGCTGGGCGGCATGTATGCCGAGCATTCCGGCGTCATCAACATCGCGCTGGAAGGCATTATGATCGTGGGCGCGCTGTTCGCCAGCCTGTTCCTGAACAGCTTCGACAAAAATGGCTTCGGCCCGGAACACCCCCAGCTCACGGTGTTTCTGGCCATTCTGGTGGCAGGGCTGTCGGGCACCATCTTCTCGCTGCTGCTGGGCTTCGCGGCCATTCATCTGCGGGCCGACCAGACCATCGGCGGCACGGCGCTCAACCAGTTCGCGCCCGCTTTCGCGGTCGTCATGACCTGGGCGATCCAGGGTCAGGGCCTGACCACCATTCAGCTGCCCAACTGGGTTCGCATCACCCGTGCGACCTTCGGCCTGCCCGAGGCCGCCGGTCAGAGCTTCTG
>JBJEYG010000266.1:0-4871 GCA_051886555.1 Gemmiger sp. | reverse complement strand
CCGCTGCGCCAAGCAGGGCAACAAGCTGACCCTGACCCTGGGCTTCTCTCATCCTGTTGAGGTCGAGGAGACCGATACCATTAAGATCGAAGTCAAGGATGCTCTGCACTTCAACATCCTGGGCATCGACAAGCAGGAAGTCGGCCAGTTTGCGGCGGAAGTCCGCAGCAAGCGCCCGCCTGAGCCGTATAAGGGCAAAGGCATCCGCTATGTCGGCGAATTTGTCATCCGTAAGGAAGGCAAGACCGGCAAAGGTAAATAATAGGAGGGGAGAAGCATTATGGTCAATAAGGCTGATAAGAACGAAGCTCGTCTTCGTCGCCACCGCCGCGTCCGCGGCAAAATCAGCGGCACTGCCGAGCGTCCGCGCCTGGATGTTTTCCGCTCTGCCAAACACATCTACTGCCAGGTTATTGATGACGAGGCCGGCGTAACGCTGTGCAGCGCCTCCACCCTGGAGAAGGATTTCGAGGGCTTCGGCGGCAACATTGAGGCTGCCCGCAAAGTCGGCGAGAACATCGCCAAGAAATGCCTGGAGAAGGGCATTACCGAAGTGGTCTATGACCGCGGCGGTTTCGTTTACCACGGCCGTGTACAGGCTCTGGCGGAAGGCGCTCGTGAGGGCGGCCTGAAGCTGTAAAGGAGGGAGAAGATTATGGCCATGCAGAGAAACAGAGAACAAGATGACGGCATGATCACAAAAGTCGTCTCCATCAACCGCGTTTCCAAGACTGTCAAGGGCGGCCGTGTTATGAAGTTTGCCGCACTGATCGTCGTTGGCGACGGCAAGGGCAACATTGGCTACGGCATCGGCAAGTCCGGCGAAGTTCCCGAGGCCATCCGCAAGGGTGAGGGCGCTGCCAAGAAGAACATGCACAAGATCAACATGAAGGGCAGCACCATTCCTCATGAGATCGTCGGCGAGTTTGGCGCAGGCCGCGTTCTGATGCGTCCCGCAGCCCCCGGTACCGGCGTTATCGCCGGCGGCGCTGTTCGTGCCGTTCTGGAGTGCGCTGGCATCAAGGACATCCGTACCAAGAGCCTCCGCTCCAACAATCCGATCAACGTCACCGCAGCGACCTTCAACGGTCTGTGCGGCCTGACCAATGCCGAGAGCGTTGCCGCCAAGCGCGGCAAGACCGTGGCTGAGATTCTGGGCTGAGGAGGGAACGACAATGGCTGAAAACAATCTGACCATCCGCCTTGCCAAAAGCCTGAACGGCCGCGGCAAAGAGCAGACTGCTGTCGCTCACAGCCTGGGCCTTCGCAAGCCCGGCAATGTTACGGTGCAGCCCGATAACGCTGCCACCGCCGGCAAGATCGCCAAGATCTCTCACCTGGTCGTCGTGACCAAGGCGTAATGCAAGGAGGTGCAAGCATGAAACTTCATGAACTGAAAGCGCCCAAGGGCGCGAACAAGGCTCCCACCCGCAAGGGTCGCGGCGCCGGTTCCGGTAACGGCAAAACTGCTGGTTACGGCCACAAGGGCCAGAAAGCCCGCTCCGGCGTCAAGAAGGCCGGTTTCGAAGGCGGCCAGATGCCTCTGCAGCGTCGTCTGCCCAAGCGCGGCTTCAACAACATTTTTGCGACCAAGTATGTTACCATTAAGGTCTCTGATCTGGACAAGTTCGAGGAAGGCGCAACCGTCGATACGGCTGCTCTGCTCGAGAAAGGCATCATCTCCAAGACGCTGGACGGTGTCAAGGTTCTGGGCAACGGCGAGGTGACCAAGGCTGTTAACGTCAAGGTTGCCGCCTACACCGCTTCCGCGAAGGAGAAGATTGAAAAGGCAGGCGGGAAGGCTGAGGTGATCTAAGGTGTTCGAAACGTTTCGCAATGCCTGGAAAACCGAAGATCTGCGCAAGCGTTTGATCTTCACGCTGATCATCCTGGTTATTTTCCGTCTGGGCTGCGCAATTCCGGTACCTTATATCACCCCCAGTATGCTGGAAGGTATGTTCGAGACCGGCAGCATGCTCACCTACCTGAATATGATGAGCGGCGATGCGCTGAGCCAGTGCACACTCTTTGCGCTGGGTGTTCAGCCCTACATCAACGCCACCATTATCATTCAGCTGCTGACTGTCGCCATCCCTTACCTGGAGAATCTTGCCAAGGAAGGGGAGGACGGCCGTCGTAAGCTGACCCGCATTACCAACTATGTCGGTGCGGGAATCGCACTGTTGCTTTCCATCGGTTACTACTTCATCCTCCGCAACTGGGGCGCTCTGAAGTACACCGCCGGCTTTGAAGGCATTTTCACTGCGGTTGTTATTATCCTCTGCTTCACCGCTGGTGCTCAGTTTGTTACCTGGCTGGGCAATCAGATTGATGACAAGGGAATCGGCAACGGCATCTCGCTGCTGATCTTCGCGGGCATCGTTTCCCGCTGGTCCAGCCTGTACTCCACCGTCGTCAACATCATCGCCCGTGCGCAGGCCGGTCAGCCGTTCTATTACGTGCTGCTGCCTCTGCTGGTGGTGCTGGCCCTGGCGGCTGTGGTCTTTGTGGTCATCCTCACCAATGCAGAGCGCCGCATTCCGGTGCAGTACGCAAAGCGTGTGGTCGGCCGCAAGATGTACGGTGGTCAAAGCAGCTACATCCCCATCAAGGTGAATATGTCCGGCGTTATGCCCATCATCTTCGCCTCCACGCTGTGCAGCCTGCCCGGCATGATCGGCAGCTTCATCAACCTGGATCCTGCCGAGCACCCGATCTGGTATTCCTTCTTCCACACTTTCAACTATACCAGCCCGCTGTACATCGTGATCTATCTGGTACTCATCATTGCGTTCAACTATTTCTATGTGGCGATCCAGTACAATCCGGTCGACATTGCGAATCAGCTGCGCAAGAACAACGGTACCATCCCGGGTATTCGTCCCGGCCGCCCCACCAGCGACTTCATCTCGAAGACGCTGAGCAAGATCACGCTCATCGGCGCCATCTTCCTGGCTCTGGTTGCAGTGCTGCCCATTATTCTGGGCAACGTCACCGGCATTTCCATCCAGCTGGGCGGTACCAGCCTGCTGATCGTGGTCGGCGTTGCACTGGACACCGCCCGTTCGCTGGAAGGCTACATGACTGCTCGTCATCACAAGGGCTTCCTGGAATAAGTCCTTGTCTGTGAAAGGGGAATTGGTATGAAACTGATCCTTTTGGGCGCCCCAGGCGCCGGCAAAGGCACCCAGGCAGAGATTCTCTGCGATAAGCTGGGAATTCCGACCATCTCCACCGGCAACATCCTGCGTGCCGCCGTCAAGGAAGGCACTCCGATGGGCCTGAAAGCAAAGAGCTTTATGGATGCAGGTGCTCTGGTGCCCGACGAAGTCATCGTCGGTATCGTGAAGGAGCGTCTGGCAGCGGACGACTGCAAAAACGGTTTTATCCTCGACGGTATGCCCCGTACCATTGCCCAGGGCGAAGCACTGGAAGCAATGGGCGTGGAAATTGACAAGGTTCTCAATCTGGTCGTTGCCGATGAGGAAATCACCAAGAGAATGTCCGGCCGCCGCGTCTGTTCTTCCTGCGGCGCGAGTTATCACATTGTGAACAAGCGCCCTGCCAAGGAGGGTGTGTGCGACCGCTGCGGCGGCGAGCTGGTGATCCGCAAGGATGACGAACCCGCTACCGTGCTGGATCGTCTGAAGGCTTACCATGAGCAGACCGAGCCGCTCGTCGAGTTTTACCGCAGCCGCGGCAAGCTTGTCGATGCGCCCGATCAGGGCTCGGTGGAAGCCAACAGCGCCTACATCCTCAAGCTTCTGGAGGCGTAAGCATCCATGATCCAGATCAAGAATGCTGCCGAACTTGAGAAAATGCGCCGTGCCTGCGCCATCAGCGCGGCTGCACTCAAGGCGGGCGGCGAAGCGATCGAAGCCGGTATTTCCACGGCAGAGATTGATAAGATTATTTACGATTTCATTGTGCGCCACGGTGCGCGGCCGAATTTCCTGCACCTTTACGGATTCCCTGCCACGGCCTGCATCAGCGTGAACGACACTGTGATCCACGGCATCCCCAGCAGAAACCAGAAGATCCGCCCCGGCGATATCGTTTCTATCGACACCGGCTGTAAGATTGATGGGTATAACGGCGACAATGCCTGCACCTTCGCCTGCGGCAAGGTGGACATGGAAGCCCAGCGGCTGATGGATGTTACCAAAGAAAGCTTGCACCTCGGCATTGCCGCGGCGCAGGCCGGGGCGCGGATCGGAGATATCGGCCATGCGGTTCAGACCTATGTGGAGGAGAATGGATTTTCGGTGGTGCGTACCTTTGTGGGCCACGGCGTCGGCAAGGAACTGCACGAGGATCCGGAGGTTCCCAATTACGGGAACCCCGGCCGCGGGCCGCGGCTGGTGCCCGGCATGACCATTGCCATTGAGCCGATGGTCAACCAGAAGGCATGCGCAGTGAAGACGCTATCGGACGGATGGACGGTCAAAACCTGTGACGGCGGTCTAGCGGCTCACTTTGAGCACACCATCGCAATCACATCCAACGGACCGGAGATCCTGACCCACGGCTGGGAGGAACCCGGATGGACTTTATAAAAGGCCGTTTGGTGCGCTCCAAGGCAGGGCGGGATAAAAACCGCACCTTTGCCGTCTTGGCTGTGGACGGCCAGATGCTTCTTCTTGCAGACGGAAGTCTGCGCGGGGTACAGCGCCCCAAACGCAAAAAGAGGAAGCATGTGGCCCCCACTGCCACCGTACTGGGAAACGAGCTATTGCAAAGTGATCAACTGCTCAGCACGGCAATCGCCGCCTACGATGCGGCGCACCCCGTGTGACGCACGAAGGAGGCAACCAGCTTGTCTAAAGAAGATGTCATCGAAGTAGAGGGTATCGTCCGTGAGGCAATGCCCA
>JBJEYG010000265.1:0-4891 GCA_051886555.1 Gemmiger sp. | reverse complement strand
AAATTATTTACGGTACCGGTGTTGTGAATAGAGTTTACGACGAATTTCTGGCGCAGGGCGGGTTGTCTGCTGCTTCCAAGGAGGAAGCAAAACAGGCAGCCGCCGGAAAGCAGAATCCGTTGCAGCGTGGTATCAAAACGCTGGGCGATATCTTTGTTCCCATCATCCCTGCCATTGTGGCTTCCGGTTTCCTGATGGGCATTATGGAAGCGCTCAACTTCATGGTGAACAATGGCTTCCTGAGTATTGATACCACCGGTTCTGTGTACGTCTTCGCCAAGCTGTTCTCCAATACCGCTTATACCTTCCTGCCGATCCTGATTGCTTACTCGGCGGCTGGTGTATTCGGCGGCAACCCGTTTCTGGGGGCGGTCATTGGCATGATCATGATTCACCCCGATCTCCAGAATGCCTGGACGGTATCCAACGGCATCGAAACAATGCAGCCGGTATTCGGTGGATTGTACGAAGTGCCGCTGGTCGGTTACCAGGGTCATGTTATTCCTGTCATCATTGCAGTCTGGCTGATGTGCTTTATTGAAAAGCGGCTGCACAAAATTGTTCCGGCGATGATCGATCTGTTTGTAACGCCGCTGGTATCCGTCTTTGTCACCGGCTATCTGACGCTTGCTGTCATCGGTCCAGTGTTCACCACCCTGGAAAACAGCATCATCACGGGCGTCCAGTGGCTGATCGCGCTCCCCTTCGGTATTGGCTCCTTTGTCATGGGTGGTCTGTACGCCACTACGGTTGTTTCCGGTATCCATCATATGTACACCATCATTGACCTGGGCCAGCTCGCCCGCTATGGCCTGACCTACTGGTTGCCGCTGGCCAGTGCGGCCAATGTGGCACAGGGCGGTGCAGCATTGGCCGTTGCCCTGAAAACAAAAAATACCAAACTGAAATCCATGGCACTGCCGTCTGCTTTTTCCGCCTTTATGGGAATTACGGAACCCGCAATCTTTGGTGTCAACCTACGGTACTTTAAGCCTTTCATCGCCGGTTCCATCGGCGGCGCCTGCGGTGCGCTGTACGCTTCCGTTGTGGGGCTGGGCGCCACTGGAACCGGTGTAACCGGTATCTTCGGTATCCTTCTGCATCTGCACGCTCCCTTACAGTACATAATCGCCATGGTGATTTCGTTGGGCGTCGCTTTTGCTGTAACCTGGCTGATCTGGAAACCCGAAACCGCCAATGCCAACTGATTTTTTCGTGAGGTAACACCATGAACGCTTTACAGCGCGATTTCAAACGTCTGATCCCCCGCTTTGAGATGCTGGATGCCCCCCGTGTCAATACAGACCCACACCGCCAGCGCATCCACATTCAACCGCCGGTGGGCTGGCTCAACGACCCCAACGGCCTTTGTTACGCAGATGGGTATTATCACACCTTTTACCAATACAGCCCGTTCAGCGCCGACGGCAGCGGTGCAAAGCATTGGGGTCACTACCGAAGCTGCGACCTGCTGCATTGGGAGCAGCTGCCTGTAATGATCTCGCCCGACACTCCTTTTGACTGCCACGGCGCCTACTCCGGTTCTGCATTGTATGAGGACGGTATCTGGTATTTCTTCTATACAGGCAACGTAAAATATCCCGGCGATTACGACTATATAAAAACCGGGCGGGGGCATAACACCTGCCTGGGTATCAGCCGGGACGGCGTAACGCTTGACCGGAAGTATTGCCTGATGACCAACGCCGACTATCCTGCCGGGTTGACCTGCCATGTGCGTGACCCGAAAGTGTGGCGTCAGGACGATCAATACTATATGGTTCTGGGTGCCCGCACCGAAAAAGACAGAGGCGAGGTTTTGGTGTACACTTCGGCAGACAGGCTGAACTGGAGACATTGCAATACGCTGACTACACCGGAACCATATGGTTACATGTGGGAATGCCCGGATCTGTTTAAGGTGAATGGCCAGTGGTACCTGGCGCTGTCCCCCCAGGGTGCCCCCAGCGAGAATGTGTACGGATGCGGGTACTTCCCGATATACGGTGACTGGCGCAGTGAATACCAACTCGGTACATTCCGTGCGTTCGATCACGGGTTCGATTATTACGCTCCCCAAAGCTTTTCTGCCGATGACCGGCGCCTGCAATTTGGCTGGCTGGGGATGCCGGATGCAGAATATTCCAATCCCACTGTCAGCTATGGTTGGCAGCACTGTCTGACTGTGCCCTGCGAATTGACTGCTGACGGAGACATGCTGCGCCGTACGCCGGCAAAAGAACTGGAAACTTTGCGTGGCGTGGCTGTCAGTGTGCCGAATGCGGAAACGGTGCACACTTCCCTGCCTGCTGAGCTGGTTGCATCCCCCACCGGTTCCTTCTGCCTGACGATAGCAGACGGCCTTACGCTGGAATACGCAGAGCCTGACCGTCTTTGCAGGCTTCACTTTCTTTCGGATAAGCTGGGCTACGGCCGCACCGTACGTCACGCTGTACTGGAGGCTCCCTGCCGATCTCTGCGGATGATCGCAGACGCATCGTCGCTGGAAATTTTCCTCAACAACGGCGCATGCGTGTTTTCTACGCGGTTCTATCCGGCGTCCGAGCTTGTCACGATCCGGCTGGAAGGTACAGACGGTATTTTGTATCCTCTGAGTCTCACCTAACAATGGGAGGTATTTGAAATGGCTGGTACCAAGCTTTACGCCATTGGCGAAGCGCTGATTGATTTTATTCCTGCCCAGAGCGGCTGCGAGTTTGCACAGGTAAAAAGCTTTACACCCCAGGTGGGAGGCGCACCGGCCAATGTGTGCGGCGCATATGCACGTCTTGGGGGAGAGGCTGCCATGCTGACTCAACTTGGCAACGATCCGTTCGGACACAAAATTGCCGACGAATTAACCGGGTATGGGATCGACACAAATCACATTCCTTTCACCGATCAAGCAAATACGGCGCTGGCCTTTGTGAGCCTGGGCAGCGACGGCGACCGCACCTTTTCCTTCTACCGCAACCCTTCCGCCGATCTGCTTTACGCGCCGGAGCAGTTGCCGGAAAATGGACTGGAAGACGCATTTGCGCTCCATTTTTGCAGTGTATCGCTGGTGGATGCCCCCATCCGGAAAACGCATCTTGCCGCTATGGAACAGGCCCGGCAGGCAGGGGCAATTCTTTCCTTCGACCCCAACCTGCGGTTCCCGCTCTGGCCTGACCGCGAAGCTCTGCACCGTACCGTGCTGGAATTTCTGCCGATGGCTCATGTACTGAAAATCAGCGATGAAGAGCTGGAATTCATCACCGGCACAACCGACATTCGTGAAGGACTCTCCCTGCTCTTTACCGGCAATGTACAGTTGGTTTTGTACACTTGCGGCAGCCGGGGCGCCTGGGCTTTCACCCGTCAGGCGCAAGGGTTTGCCCCCTGCGCAAAGGTACAGGCGGTGGATACCACCGGCGCAGGCGATGGGTTTATCGGATCATTTCTGTGGCAGATGTGCCGCTCCGGCATCAACGCTCAGACGTTGAGCACGGTTACCGCAGAAAGCCTGAACAAATGGCTGGCTTTCTCCAACCGATTCTGCGGCATCAGCGTACAGGGACATGGCGCTATCGCCAGTTACCCAACTTTGAATGAAATGGGTTGACAGATACATTTCTGCTCCGTGCTGTTTTTGCGCGGAGCTTTTTCTTATGGCATATGTGTCGGGGCTGTGCCCTAGATTGCCGGTGCTTCGCAGGGGAGTCAGGACCCCCGGCAAAGCCGGGGGCTTGAGTAAGCCCTGGAAGGGCATAATACGGACAACGCCCCTCAAGGGGCCACGAATGGGTCGGCCAACTGCATTACTGACTCATGGCGGCCCCTTAAGGGGCTTTTCTTATGCCTTGGTATTCTTGCTACCCGTAAACGGGTCAATATACTCTTTTAGGCTTATTTGATCTGCAATTTGATCTTCTTGTAGCTGCCTCTTGATATATTCTTGTATTTGCTTTTTGTTTCTTCCTACTGTATCTACATAATATCCTCTTGCCCAGAAATGTCGATCTCCGTACTTGTATTTCAGATTAGCGTGTCTGTCAAATATCATCAGGCTACTTTTCCCTTTGAGATATCCCATAATTTGTGATACACTATACTTCGGTGGAATACTAATGAGCATGTGGATATGATCTGGGCACGCTTCTGCTTGGATAATCTCCACACCTTTTTGCTCGCACAACTTTCTCAAGATTTGCCCTATATCTGCTTTGATTTGTCCGTATATCACCATCCTTCGATATTTCGGTGCAAATACTACATGATATTGGCATCTCCATGTTGTGTGCTGCAGGGTTGCGATATCTTTTTCCATCTTAAAAAGACCTCCTCGTATTTTGCTGGTGCAGTTGGCCGACCGCACTTCCATTATACCAGAAGGTCTTTTCACTATATAATTTTTTGACTCTCCCCGGCAAAGCCGGGGGTTGTTGTTTCGCTAAAGCCAGCCAATGCAAAAACGCCTGAAACCGTTAGGTTTCAGGCGTTTGCTTGGCAGCGGGAGAAGGATTCGAACCCTCACAAACAGAGTCAGAGTCTGTCGTGCTACCCTTACACAATCCCGCTATTTCGTTGTCCGCTCGGCTGTTCTCTCGCAACCGACAAAAATGATTATATCATCCTTTCTGCAAAAGTCAAGCATTATTTTCATCTTTTTGAAAAAATTTTACGGGGCAGCTTGGGCCGCCCGGGCGGGATGGATTTCCGCCCGGGCGGCCGGACATTACGGGGCAAATTTTTCGCAGAACCGCTGGAGAATGGCGGCCACCTGGGCCCGGGTGGCGGGACCCTGGGGGTCCAGGATTCCCTCTCCCTTGCCGGTGATCAGGCCCTCCCCGCTGGCCCAGGACAGGGCGTCCCGGGCGTAGTCCTGAATCCGGTTCTGGTCTGCAAACTG
>JBJEYG010000264.1:0-4933 GCA_051886555.1 Gemmiger sp. | reverse complement strand
CGCCGAAACATCGCAGAAGCCCGCCAGTATTTTGCCCGTGTCGGCACCGATCTGGCCACACATTTTGCACAGCTGTCCTCGCAGGCCACGCCGCTGGACGGGGCTGACCGGCTGGCGCTTTTGCGGGATTTCTACAAATCCGGTCAGGCTGCCGCCGCCCCCTTCGACTTTTCCAGAACCATGCGGCGCGGTCACCATTTCAAGGACTGGTTCTGCCCCCAAACGGTGGAGATCAAGCCCGGTTTCCTCAAGCTGGACGACCTGTATGTGCGGACGCTGTATTTGCAGGACTACGCCAATTTCATCGAAGATAAGCTCATTTCGGAATTGTACGAGCTGCCCTGTGAGATGATGGTCTCGCTGGACCTGCTGCCCATTCCCACCGATGAGGCGGTGCGGGAAATTCAGAACCGGCTGCTGGGGGTGGAAACAAACATCACCTCCTGGCAGCGCCGCCAGAACGCCGCCAACAACTTCTCGGCCATGGTTCCCTTTGACATGGAACAGCAGCGCACCGAAACAAAAGAGATGCTGAGCGACCTGACCTCCCGCGACCAGCGGCTGGTCTTTGGCCTGTTGACGGTGGTCCTCACCGCCGACAGCCTCAGGCAACTGGACACAGCCACCGAACAGGTGCAGTCGGTGGCCCGCAAGCAGCTTTGCCAACTGACGCCGCTGATGTTCCAGCAGTTGGAGGGCCTGAACACCGCTTTGCCCTATGGCCCGCGCCAGATTCTGGCGGTGCGCACTCTCACCACCGAAAGCGCCGCCGTCATGCTGCCGTTCCATGCGCAGGAAATCGTCATGCCGGGCGGGCTGTATTACGGCCAGAACGCGGTCAGCCACAACATCATCGTGGCGGACCGCACCGCACTGCTCAACGGCAACGGCTGGATTCTGGCGGCGTCCGGCGGCGGAAAATCCACCGCCTGCAAGAACACCATCAGCCAGATTATGATGCGTACCCACGATGATATTCTCATTCTGGACCCGGAGTCGGAATATATCCCGCTGGTTCGTGCCTTTGGCGGTGAGGTCATTACGGTGTCGGCCACGTCCGATGTTCACATCAACCTGCTGGATATGGACCGGGACTACGGTGAGAACGACCGTCCTCTGCCCGAAAAGACCGAGTTTGTGCTGTCTGTGTTCGACCAGCTGATGGGCAGCGGCAACGTGACCTCTCAGATGCGTTCCATCGTGGGACGCTGTCTGACTGAGGTGTACAAGGACTATATGCGTTCCAACTACACCATTGCGCCGCCCACCTTGCAGGATTTGTACAAGGTCATGCGCAGTCAGCCGGAACAGGAGGCGCATGATCTGGCGCTGTCTGCGGAGCTGATTTCCACCGGGCCGCTGAACGTATTTGCCCATCAGACCAACGTCAACACCAAGTCCCGGCTGCTGTCCTATGACATCCGCAGTCTGGGCGACCAGCTAAAGCCGGTGGGAATGCTGGCCACGCTGGACGCCATTCTCAACCGGGTCATTACCAACTGGAAGCAGGGCCGCCGTACCTGGATTTTCGTGGACGAATTTTACCTTCTCCTGAAATCATCGTACAGCAGTGAGTTTTTCTACCGACTGTGGAAGCGTATCCGCAAATACAACGGCCTGATTACCGGTATTACCCAGAATGTGGACGAACTTCTGCGCAACGATCAGGCGCGGCTGATGCTGGCAAACTCGGAGTTTCTGATGCTGCTCAATCAGGCTCCCACCGACCGGGACGAGCTTGCCAGACTGCTGAACATTTCTTCCACCCAGATGGATTACGTCACCAACGCGCCCGCTGGCAGCGGCCTGATCAAGTGCGGCGGCGCCATTGTTCCCTTTGAAAATCCCATTCCCAAGGACAGCAAGATTTATAAACTGATTACCACGAAGCCCGGCGAAGCGATCATGTCGGAGTAAGGAGCAAAAAGGATTCGAGAGGAGAATTGCCGTTGAAACAGCCAAAAGCCAAAGAAGCCGCCGCGCAGGTGAAAACCAAATCCACTGTGTGGAACGCGCCGAAGGCCCGCGCCCCCGATGGCGGGGCCATTCTGCGGCAAAAGACCCGTCAGGCGGGCCGCGCCGCCGCGGAAAAGGCCAGCCAGAGCAGCGAACAGAGTGCCGAACAATCCAGCCCGGAAGGTCAGGCCGCCCAGCATCTGGCCGATTCCTTGACCGGCACCGCAGCGGGAAGTGTGGCTGCGGTCGGACGTACATTTCACAAACTTCCCCACGCGAAACAGCAATACCAGACCGCAAAAACAGACCTCAGACAGGCCAAAGCACAATACGTCCAAGCCAGACAAAAAGTCGTGCTGTCCAAAACCAGTGCGCTACAGGAAAAAGGGGACGCGCTGAAAGTGAAGGATAGCACCGCATTTTTGCGCTGCAAAACCCGGCAGGGAACCGCCATTACCCGGCAGGCCCAGACCGTCGCTGCGAAAAGACAGATGGAGATGGCCGCAAAGGCCATGCGGGATACCGTAGTCAAAGAGGCACAGAAGAATGCCCGGAAAGCCCTTGTCAACGCAATCAAAGCGACTGCCAAGGCGGTCTGGCGGGGGCTGGCGTATTTGGCCGCATTGCTTGCGTCCTCCGGGTGGGCGCTGGTATTGCTGGTCGTTGTGGCTGCTGCCGCCGCGCTGTTTGCGTCCCCGTTGGGAATCCTGTTCTCCGGCGAGCGGGCCGAGGGCGTTCCCATTTCACAGTTGATTACGCAAATCAATCAGGACCAGTTTGACCGGCTGACGCAGGCCATTCAGGAACATTCCGATGCCGACAGCAGCATAATCGAGTATGTCAACGAGTCCGGCGAACCCGCTTTCACAGACAACTGGTGCGATGTGGTGGCGGTTTTTGCCATTCATCAAAATATGGATTTAGACAAAGACATGACGGCGCTGGACGATTCTGCACTGGACAGCCTGCGTACATTGTATTTTTCCGCCAATGAAATCAACACCCGCACCGAAACCTACACCGAATGGGTAGAACAAATCCCCGCCGAGGACGATGGGGAATCAGAAGAACCTGCGGAGCCGGAACTGGTGGAAGTGACCCGCACAAGGCTGATTGTGACCATTACCCGACTGTATGCGGAGGACTTGGCCGGGCAAAACAATCTAACCGGTGACCAACTGGATATTCTGCAGGGAATGATGAAGGAACCACTGTACCCCATGCTCCAGCGGCTGTGTGTGACGGGAAGCGGTACACCTGCCGTCCCCGGAGAATGGGGCGGTGTGTTCCAATGGCCGTTGCCGGGATATAGCGAGATCTCCTGCCGCTTCGGAGAGCCGGATGCTATCACCGGAGCGCCGCACCGCGGCACCGACATTCCCGCCCCGCTGGGTACGCCTGTTCTGGCCGCCGCTCCCGGTGTTGTGGTGACTGCGGGAGTGCAGGAGAGCTACGGCAATTATGTGGTCATTGACCATGGCGGTGGCACCACCACCCTGTATGCACATCTGTCCGCGATTGCAGTCAGTCAGGGCGCAGCCGTTGCGGCAGGTCAGACCATTGGACTGGTGGGCAGCACCGGTACATCCACCGGCAATCATCTGCATTGGGAAGTGGAGGTCAGCGGGCAGCTTCAGGATGGGGCGATGCTCTGCCAATAGAAATGCAAAACGCATCGGCTCAACACCGATGCGTCAGGGTTCCAGATTATCCTCTTTGAAATAGGGCGATTGGAAGAATTCATCCACGCCAATACCAAGCCCTTGGCACAATTCGTGGATAACCCGCAGTTTCACTGAATCATAGGAGCAGTTGATGACATTTCCAATGGTGGACTTGGGAACACCGCTTTTCATAAAAAGCTGGTATTGTGTCATTTCGCGTTCCTGCAAAAGCTGTTGCAGGCGGGCGCTGACGGCCTCATTCAGTTTCATAGTACACCACCATTCCCTGTGACTGTACTATGATTATATGAGATAACCACCGCAAATTAGTCCCTGTAGCTGTACTATCGCCGGACTTTGCGGTATAATGAAAGAAGATAAACAAGAAACGGCCAACCGAAGTTGACCGTTTCAGAGAAATGTTATCTCGATACAAGAGAACTGCTCATCCAGATGCGAAACTTCAAACAGTTCACTCTTTTATGAAAGGAGACATGACTATGCATTATTCATTTTATCAGAATCTCGCAAGTGATTATCAGGCCGACCTTTTGGCTGCCATCGAGGAAGCCAAACAAGGTAACCTACCACCATCTAAGCAAGAGCATTGTTTCGGGGAAATTGCAAAGGCCAGAGGAACCGGAGCATTTCCCGCAAACGGTGACAAACTGCTCCAGCAACTGCGAGATATTTTGTCAGAGAAACAGCAAGTCTCGGAATTAGAAAACGAAACCGCCGAAGTCGCAGCCTTTGGCGGTACGCTCCTACTATTCTACTATCTTGACAGCCACACGTTAATGGAACTCGTAGAGCAGCCTAACGGTGCCGGCTATGACAGTTTTGTATTTATTTCGTCCGAAAAACACAGGAATCATTTGAATGAAACCGCAGACCAAATGAAAATTGCCCTGGATGACTGGATGAGCCATATGACTTTGCTCCATGGTTCCGTTATGGCCGCCAATCATCCCAACGAAATAGATATTTGCCGCTACCAGTCCATCGATACGGCAATCTCTTTCCTCTACACAGGATTGAGATTTCCAGAAAGTGTCTTATGCTAACCTCTATAAGTGGTCTTTTTAACTGTGAACTGTACCTTCTGAAGAAGTGCCACCAACGGGGGCAATAAACACCGATGTGTGTGGCTTACATCATTTGCAATTGGAGAGCGGGGCGACAAACACCTCGGAATACTAACGAAAGCAAAATGCAAATATTATTTTATGTTATTAAGAACAGGAGAAACAGTATGCCAAGCTATCAAGATGTACTCGATATCTTCAAAGATTACCTGGAAACTGACCCCGATG
>JBJEYG010000263.1:0-4943 GCA_051886555.1 Gemmiger sp. | reverse complement strand
ATGTCATATTGAGTGGACAACGCTACCGCGCATCCCTGTCGGAACGCTGTTGGCTCAGAATATGCCGGAGGGTGTCGTTGACGTCCTTGCCATGCCGGGGAGGCTCATCCAAAACCTCATAGCAATCGGATAATTCCTCCTGCATGGCTGCCACAGCGGCGCGTCCGGGGGGATCGTTGTCATAGTGCAGAACCAGTGTTTTGGTGTCGGGGTGCGCTTCCAGAAACTGACGAAGGGCCAGCGGCAGCGCGATGCTGCCGTCTTTGCGCGGCGGAGCCACGCCGTCCTGAGAGAGCAGGTGTTCCTGCTGCCAGTCACCGGTTTCCATGTATTGCAGGGTGGCGTGGGACAGCAGATCAATGCTGCCCTCGAACAGATGGACAGTCGGACATTCTGACCGGGCCGGGAGAAAGAAACTGTACCGCTTGTCACAGCCGGGGGCGTCCCGGAAAAACTTGGTGGGGCCGGTGCCGCGCAGGGAGGCCGACCGGGGAACGCCCTGCTCATCAAAGCCCACAAAGACCACATTGTGAAACCGGGCCTCCTCATAAATCAGCCCCTTTTCCAGACAGTCCTTCAAAACCGCACGGCAGATGCCGCGCTGAGAGAGATACTGCACGGCCCGCTGGTTATTGGGGGCCGCTTTGGGCAGCAGCAGATGTTGTCGTTTGGGCGGCGGCTTGGAGGTGACAACAGGCGCAGGGCAGCCGGACACTCCTTCAATCACCTCCACAGCTTCCGGCAAGCTTAGCCCCCGTACCGCCGTCAGGTAGTCCAGCGCACTGCGCCCGCCAATGCCCCGCGACCACCAATACCATTTGCCATGGGACAGTTTCAGGCTGTCATGGGTCCGGGTGCAGTAAACGCCGTTCCCGCAGGATACCAGCTCATCCGGCTCCCTGCATCGCAGATATTCCAGCAGGTCCAGTTTTCGCGCCTCAACGATGCGCTCTTTGCTGACCGGTTTCATCGCTGCTTTTCCTCCTTCCGTTTGGCCTGAACCTCCGCCAGCTTTTCGGACACCCATGCGGGAGTACATTCCGGGCGCAGCATCCCCAGCACATCGGACCGGAAAAACACCTCGTTTCTTCCGTGGTACAGATTGGTGCAGAACATTTTTCTGCCTCTGGCATTGCCCTGCGCACCGAACCCGCCGTTCACCAGAAACACCTGACAATCCGGGCGCTGAAACTCTGCCCGCAAAATCTCCGGGCGCATGACAACGACCTTGCCCACAAGGCTGTTGGCCGGGTCGTCCGGCACACATTGCTCCATAGTGATGGGTTCCACGGAAACACCGCTGGCTTTCAGCTGTTCCACCTCGTTTTGCAGAGCACGGGTTTCCTCCACCATGCGCTGGCCAAACAGCTGTATGATCTCCGCGTAATCATCGCTGACCATGCAGTCCACGTAACGCGAGAACAGTTCAGTGGTTTCGTGACAGGCGCAAAGATAGCGCTGGCCGGACTCGGCAGCGGGATTCTCACCCCAGACCAGTTCCTTGTGGCCGATGGTGACTGAGCCGCAGATCCGATACTCTCCGGCATATTGTTGAGGTTGTGTCATCGTTCGTTCCTTTCTCCTGACCGGACGGGAGTGGTCTCATCCGGGGTAAAATCCAAACCAGCGGGTTCCTTTTTATCAAGATTCAACAGGGCATTCAGATTGGCAAGACGGGTCATTTTTTCCTGTAATTCGTCCTCCTGCTCAAAAGGCTGCAAGACCTGTTCTCTGGCATCGGAAAGCTGCTGCCGGGCCGTTTCCAGCACCTCCCGCTGATAGGTCAGCAGCTTCGGCAGATTTTCCAGCGCGTTTTCCGCGCGGACAATGTTACCCACCTCGTCCACGCCCAGCCACACCCTGACTGTGCTTTGACGGCGCAAAGTAAGCTGGAATTTCTTCTCCCATGCGTCATAGCCCAAAGACAACGCAAAGCCCCGAAAGCTGCCGATCTCGCCGCCTTCGGGGTCTTTCAGCTCCTTGCACAGTTTCAGCAGCTGAATACCGGCGTCCTTACGTTCCTCATACACAACGCCCTGCAGGGTCATGCCGGGGAAAGGCGCATTTTCTTGGGGATTTCCCAGTGCGGCGAGGTCACTTTCGTAAGCCGCAATTTTCTGCTGCGTGGTGCTGATTCTTTCCGGCAATTCCTTGCTGATTTGATCTTCCAGCGCGTATTTCTGACTCAGGTAGCTGCTTTTCAGCAGCTTCAGCTTGGAAACCTGAATGTCCAGGTCCATTTTCTCCTTGATGTGGGGATTGCCGGTGGCCAGCGCCTTGACCTCGGCGTAGGACAGAACGGCATCGTCCACATCTTCGGCCACGCGCACCGGCGTCCGGCTGGTGAAGATTTGTGAGATGAATTTCTGCTTGGTTTCCACCAGCTGATACAGGTAAGCGTCAAAGGTGTCCTTGCTGACGTAGGTGGTCAGACGCACCTCCGGGTTTTCGTTGCCCTGCCGCACAATGCGTCCATGCCGCTGCTCCAAATCAGCGGGCCGCCATGGGCAGTCCAGATCATGCAGGCGGATCAGCCGCTGCTGGACGTTGGTGCCGGCCCCCATCTTGAAGGTGGAGCCCATCAGGACACGCACCTCACCGGCGCGGACCTTCTCAAACAGGGTTTCCTTCTGGGCCTCGGTTTTGGCGGAGTGAATGAAGGCGATCTGCTCGGCAGGCATTCCCAGCGCCATCAGCTTGTTTTTGAGATCGTCATACACATTGAAGCTGCCATCGGATTTTGGCGTGGATAAGTCGCAGAAAATAAGCTGGGTGCTTTTCCGGTCGCTGGTTTCCAACCATGTCTGATAGGTCTCCTGCGCACAGCGGGATACTTTTCCTTCCGGGTCATCGGGCAGGTCAGGGTCAATCAACCGCTGGTCCAGCGCCAGCTTGCGGCCATCGTTGGTCACAAGCAGCATATTGTCCTGCTTGGGGTCCACCGCACGGTTATGAATCCGCTCGGCCCGGTCAGACAGGCTGGCCACCAGCTTTTTCTGATAGGAGGACGGCTCCAGCGCGATGGTTTCCCGGATGGCCTTGGGAACGTCCAGCGCAAGCTGGTCCGCCATCTTGATGTCGGCCACTTCCTTGAACAGGCTCATCAGCTCCGGCAGGTTGTGGAACCGGGCAAAACGGGTCTTGGCGCGGTAGCCGGTTCCTTCCGGGGACAGCTCGATGGCCGTAACCGTCTCGCCAAAGCAGGAGGCCCATGCGTCAAGGCTGTCCAGCCCCAGCTCCTGCAGGCGGACATATTGCAGATACCGCTGGAAGGTGAACAGCTCCACCATGGAGTTGGTCACCGGGGTGCCGGTTGCAAATATCACGCCCTTGCTGCCTGTGATTTCGTCCAGATACCGGCATTTCAGAAACAGGTCGGTGGCTTTCTGTGATTCCGTCTGGGCAATGCCTGCCACATTGCGCATCTTGGTGGCAAAGAACAGGTTTTTGTAATAATGCGCTTCATCGACGAAAATTCTGTCCACGCCCAGAGCTTCAAAGTCGATCACATTGTCTTTGCGGGTCTGGTCGTTCAGCTTTGCCAGCTTTGCTTCCAGTGATTTGCGGGTGCGCTCCATGGCCTTGATGGTGTAGCGTTCGCCTTTGTCCGCCTTGGCCTGCGTGATGGCGAGAATGATACCGGAAATCTGGTTTTGCAGCAGCCGCCGCTGACGGTCCGGGCTGATGGCGATTTTCTCAAACTGGCTGTGGCCGATGATGACCGCGTCGTAGTCGCCGGTGGCGATGCGGGCGCAGAATTTCTTGCGGTTTTTGGTTTCAAAGTCCTTCTGGCGGGCCACCAGCAGATTGGCAGAGGGGTACAGCGTCAGGAACTCGCTGGCCCACTGGTTGATGATGTGGTTGGGAACCACGAACAACGGTTTTTGGGCAAGCCCCAGCCGCCGCAGTTCCATGGCGGCAGCGGCCATTTCAAAGGTTTTGCCAGCGCCCACACAATGGGCCAGCAGCGTGTTGCCGCCGTACAGAATATGAGCGATGGCGTTTTTCTGGTGGGGGCGCAGCTCAATTTCCGGGTTCATGCCGGGGAAGGTCAGGTGACTGCCGTCGTATTCCCGCGGACGGATACTGTTGAACCGTTCATTGTAGAGTTTGCACAGCCGGGCTCGGCGCGCCGGGTCCTGCCAGACCCATTCGCCAAACCTGTCCCGGATCAACTGCTGCTTCTGCTGGGCCAGAATGGTTTCCTCCTTGTTCTGGATGGGGTGCCGCTTGCCGTATTCATCTTCCTCATAATCAAAAATGACGGTATCCCGCAGATTCAGGGCGTCCTCCACCAGACGGTAGGCGTTGGCCCGCCTGGTGCCGTAGGTGCTGGTGGCCTGTAAATTGGAACGGTCGGCGCTTTTGCCGGAGATGGACCACTCGCCGGAGATGCCGTTGTACCGCACCTTGATCTGGTGGCGCAGATACATGGCGGGATGCAGAAGGTCCATGACGAACTGCTGCACCACCTCCTCCGGCACCCATGTGGAGCCGAGACGCACGCTGATTTCGCTGGCGGTGAGGTCGGTGGGCTGCACCTGTTCCAACGCTTTCACGTTGATTTCAAACTTTTCCGGCAGAATGGCTGCCGCGGCTCTTGCGGTGGCCAGCTTTTTGCGCACGTTGCCGGACAGGTATTCGTCCGCCGTCACGAGGGGCAGGCTGTCCGCAGAAAAGAACGCTTTGGGAATATCGTTGGGATCCAGACCGCTGGTGTCCCGAAAAATAACGCCTTGCAGCTCGTTTTCCAGTTGCTCTGGGGTTTTGCCGGTCAGCAGGCTCATAAAGTCCAGATCCACGCGGGCTTTCTCGTTGAGAGAGACCGTCAGCGCTTCGCTGGCGCTGTCAGCGTGGGTGACTGGCTGGGGACGGCGGACGGTGCGCTTGGTGAAGATGTCGCTTTTGCGTTCCAGCCTGCCCTCGTTGTCCAGCACCTCCAG
>JBJEYG010000262.1:0-4948 GCA_051886555.1 Gemmiger sp. | reverse complement strand
CTTCGCATGAAGGTGAAGACCGATAACGTTCAGGGCACCGGCTTTTATGCCCGCATGCAGGTAGGCGCGAGCCGCAACAAAAACCTTGGCGACGGTTACAAGGTCAAAGGCACGCAGGACTGGACCACCTACGAACTCCCGCTGAAAAATCTGTACACCCTGGCGGAAGCCAACAGCGGCCCCTTCAAGCTGGAGATCTTCGCCGAGTATATGACGGGCGAATTCTGGGTTGATCAGGTGGAGATCGTGCCGGACGGCTACCCGGTGCGCATCGAGTCCGACAAGACCTCCCTGGATGTGGGCGACACCGTGCAGCTGAAGGCTGCAAGTCCCTATCAGGGTGCCAACCTGGCTGCCGCCGTCTGGGCAAGCAGCGACGCGGACGTTGCCACCGTGGATGAAAGCGGCGTTGTGACCGCCCGCAAGCCCGGCTCCGCCACCATCACGCTGGACGTGGACGGCAATACCGCCGAATACACCATTCTGGTCAGTGACCCGAAGGCCGGCGAATACTTTGCCTCCATGCGTGCGAAATGGTCCGACCGCATGACCGGCAACGACTGCTCCGACAAGACGGACGCCGACTACCTGGCCGCGATGGCAACCTACGAGGAAGCAGGCCGCGCCGCCTGGGAGTCCATGAACAAGAAGCCGGTGGGAACCGACAGCCGTACCACTCTTTGGGCGGATCTGAACATGACCGTCAGCTATCCCGGTACCGGCAAATCCGATTCCGCCCTGTCAGTGGACCTGAACACTGCCAGCACCCGGATCCTGGCCATGGCGCGCGCCTGGGCCGCCGAAGGCAGCGGTCTGTACCACGACGCGCAGCTTCAGCAAGACATTACGGATGCGCTGACCTGGTTCCACGATCACGTTTACAACGAGAACTACGACAGCCACAAAAAGATCTACGGCAACTGGTGGCACTGGTGGATCGGCATCCCGCAGGACATCGGCAGCGCCGTCATTCTGATGTACGATGTGCTCTCCTCTGAACTGATCGAGCAGGAATACCTGACCCTTTGCAATTTCAATGGGGATCCCACCGGCATTTACAATGTCTGGGGCACCGTAAACACCATGACCGGCGCCAACCTGGCCGACACCAGCCTGGTAGCCGCGCTGCGCGCCGCCGTCGGCAACGATCAGGAGGGTATTACGCTGGCGACCAAGCACATTGTCACACTGACGGGCAGCTATGTCACCAGCGGCGACGGCTTTTATGCGGATGGTTCGTTTATCCAGCACAGCAATGTGGCGTTTACCTCCGGCTATGGTGCCACCTTCCTGAAGGGGATCGAGAAGATCCTGTATCTGGCAGACGGCACCAGCTGGCAGATCGCCCAGCAGGATATTGCCATCATTTATGAGTGGCTTCTGAATGCCTATCGCCCGCTGTTCGCAGACGGCGCCATGATGGATCTTGCCGCCGGACGCAGCGTAGCGCGTCCCAGCCACACCGACCTGAATACCGGCCGCGGCGTACTGGAGACTGCAGTGCTGCTGGCCGCCAGCGCGCCGGAGGATGTGAAGGAGGAACTTCTGGTTTTCCTTAAGGAAAATCTGATCGCCTCCGCATCCTGCGACGAGAGTTTCTACGGCAAACTCGCCCCTTCCTCCATGGTGGCGGCCAAAAACATCGTCAACGACCGCAGCATTCGCTCCACCTCCGGCGATTGTTACGCCAAAGTGTTCGGCGCAATGGACAAATTCGTGGCGCACAACGATACCTTCAGCCTGGGCATCAGTTATTCCTCCGCCCGCACCGCGCGCTTTGAGGTCGGCAATCAGGAAAATCTCCAGGGATGGCACCAGGGCGACGGCGTGACCTATCTGTACAACGGCGACCAGAATCAGTATTCCGGCGGCTACTGGGCCACTGTCGACCCCAACCGGCTGCCCGGCATCACCACAGATCACAGCGAATGGGAGCTGGATGCAGACCAGGCCTGGGGCAAGTACACCGGCAACGCCAACTTCAATGGCGGCAGTTCCGCCGGCGCCTACGCCGCTCTGGCCATGAACTTCAAGAACTATTCGACCGCCGACAATCCCAACCTGACCGCCCGTAAAGCCTGGTTTGTCTTTGACGACGAGGTGGTGGCCCTTGGTTCCGGTATCACCGGCATTGACACCAGCCGCACCACCGAGACGATTGTGGAAAACAAAAAGATCAACGGCGACAACAAGCTTGTCGTGGACGGCAAGGCCACCGCCGCCGGCGTGGGCGATTCCGCCGAGCTTGCCGATGTGCATTGGGCCTGGCTGGAAGGCAACACCGACGCTGACGCCGTGGGGTACTACTTCCCCGAGGGCAGCAGCGTGAACGTACTGCGTGAGGAGCGCACCGGCAGCTGGACCGACGTAAACGGCGCCAGCGGCGTCAGCGCCGACCCCATCACCTGCACCTATCTCAGCCTGGCGGTCCCCCATGGCGACTCTGTCAACAACAAGATCGCAAGCCACAAATATGAGTACTACGATTACGTTCTGCTGCCCGGGAAAACTCAGGATGAAGTGGCAGAATACGCCGCTGATCCGGACATTGAAGTGCTGTGCAACACCAACTTTGCCCAGGTCGTGCGGGATAACAAAGCGAATGTAACCGGATATATTTTCTGGGGCGACACGTCCGTTCCCCTGCGCGTGGCCGACGTGGAAGCCCTGAAAGGCTCCGCCACCGTTGTGCGCGACCCAGAAACCCACACCCTTACCATCGGCATGGCCGATGTGCACCAAAATAACGCCAGCCTGACCTTCCGCCTGTACGGCAACGACCTCACGCTGGTCAGCGCCGACGAACAGGTCAGCGTCGAGACAGACAAGTACGGCGCCAAACTGACCGTGAACACGCAGGGGTCGCGCGGCGCGACCTTTACCGCCACCTTCCATTATGAGGATCTGAGCGATGCGGAGCAGAGCGAGCTGGCCGGCATCCGCGCCAATTACGCCGACAGCCTGACCGGCAACTCGATGAAGGACAAATCCGACACCGAGTACCGCGCCGTCATGGACAAATATGCCGCCGACGCCAGGGACGCGCTGCAACATCTGAATGCCGACGCCAAACCTGGCGAGAACCTGTTCGACGATGTGGACGTTCAGCTGGACTGGGTCAACAAAGGCACCAATAACACCGACGGCAGCGCCAACCTGACCACCACCGCCAATCGTATCTATGCCATGGCGCTGGCTTATGCGTCGGAGGGGTGCACCGAGTATTATCACAATGCCGAGCTGAAAGCCAAACTGCAAAGCTGCTTCCAGTATGTACTGGATGGCGGCCTGTGCAACATTCTCAATTTCCAGAACCGTGTATTCGGCAACTGGTGGGACTGGGTCATCGGAGTGCCCAAGGCGCTGGCTCCCGCCGCTTTGCTGATGTACGACGAACTGGACGAAGCCACCCGGCAGGACCTGTACGAGTACCTTCTCCTGCTGGTGCCCAGTGAAAGCTACTGCTGGATGCGCGGCGCCAGCAAGCCCTATCTGTACCAGGCCACTGCAGCCAATGCGGCGGAACTTGCCATGATCACCGCGCTGAACGGCCTTCTGGGCAACGACCCGGCAGGGCTGTACAAAGCCTCCGATTCACTGACCGGTTCGCTGAAATATGTCACCAGCGGCGACGGCTTCTATGAGGACGGCTCCTACAAGCAGCATGGTAATTTTGCATACACCGGTTCCTATGGAGCGGAAATGCTGCGCGGCGTCACCCAGATTGCCTCGCTGACCAACAACACCTCCTGGGCCTGTACCGATGCCGACACCAACATCATTTACGAGTGGATCCTGGAAGCCTTCCGCCCCCTGTATGCCGACGGTGCCGTGTTTGACATGGTGCAGGGACGCAGCGTGTCCCGTTACAACCGTTCGGATTGGAGCACCGGACGCTACATTATGGATGCAATCCTGACCCTGAGTGTGAATGCGCCCGCCGAATACCGTGATGAATTGTTGTCCTTCGCCAAGACCCAGACCAAACTGGGCGTGGCATACGACGCAGCCGGTTACTACGGCCGTCTGCGCTTCTCCTCCCTGATTCAGGCGAAGAATCTGCTGGCGGACGAAAGCATTCCGCTGGACAAGGAAGTCTACACCAAGATCTACGGCATGATGGACAAGGCTGTCATCCACGGGGAGGGCTACTCGCTGGGCATCAGCATGTTCTCGGTACGCAATGGTGCCACCGAATGCGGCAACAATGAGAACTTCCATGGCTGGTATACCGCCGACGGCGCGCTGAGCCTGTATGTGAACGATCTGAACCAGTATGGCGACAACTATTGGGCAACCGTTGATCTGCTGCGGCTGGCGGGCATCACCACCAACCATGTCACACAGTCCCTGGCAAACTTCAGCATCAAATCCAACGACCGCGCCTGGGTGGGCGGTTCCGCTTCCGGCGTGGCAAATCATGCCGCCGTGGGCATGGATTTCAAGTCCAACTACTCGGATCTGGAAGCCAAGAAATCCTGGTTTGCCTTTGGCGGTAGCGTAGTCGCACTGGGCGCGGGCATCCGTACCACCGAGGGTGAAGTGACCGAAACCATTGTGGACAACCGCAAAGTCGACAGCGGCAACACGCTGCTGGTCAACGGCAGCCAGGTCATTCCCGCCGAAGGCGACAGCGCCACCCTCAATGCCGACTGGGCCTGGCTGTCCGCCAACACGCTGGGTTCCTCCATCGGTTACTACTTCCCCGAAACCACTGCGCTGGAACTGCTGCGGGAGAAGCGCACCGGCAAGTGGAGCGACATCAACACCAACAATTATCCCGGCAAGCCGGACACCGAAGCGCCTGAGAACACTGTGACCAATACCTTTGTGAGCATGGCCATCGATCACGGCGCCAAAGCAGAAAACGGCAGCTACGCCTATGTGCTGCTGCCCGGTATGACACAGCAGCAGACTGCCGCCTTCGCGGCTGAAAACGGTATCGTTG
>JBJEYG010000261.1:0-4997 GCA_051886555.1 Gemmiger sp. | reverse complement strand
AGGCCACCATGCTGAACACCACCATGACCGCCATGATGGGCTTGGACAGCGGAATGATGATGCTGAAGAACACCCGCAGCTTGGATGCGCCGTCAATTTCGGCGGCCTCCTTCAGTTCCTTGGGGATGCCGGTCTCGAAGAAGTTGCGGGCGATGATCATGTTGCTCACCGCCACGCCGCCGGGCAGGAACATGGCCCAGATGGTGTTCATCAGGCCGGTGTTTTTGACGATCAAGTAGGTGGGGATGAGGCCGCCGCCGAAATACATCGTGATGACGAAGAAGATGTTGAAGAACTTGCGCCCCGGCAGGTCAGGGTTGGACAGCGGGTAGGCGGTCACATAGATCATGGCCACCGAGAAAATGGTGCCGACCACCGTGTATTTGATGCTGTTCCAGTAGCCCATCAGGATGCTGTCATCCACGAACACCGCCTTGTAGCCCTCCAGCGTGAACTGGCTGGGCAGCAGGAAGGTCTTGCCCGCGTAGACGTCGTAGGGGTTGGACACCGACGCGATGAGGATGTAGTACAGCGGGTAGGCCACAATGATGAGGATGAGGACGGACAGCGCCACCAGTACCATATCGCTGGCTTTGTCGGAAAGACCGCCCAATTTGTTTTTCTTTGTCTTGATCATGGTATGGCCTCCCTTACACGAAATTCACATCGCTGGCCTTTTTGGCGATCTTGCTGACGACGATCAGCAGGATGATGTTCACCAGCGTGTTGAACAGGCCGATGGCCGTGGAGTAACTGTACTTGGCGTTGAGAATGCCCTGTTCGTACACATACACCGCGATGATGTCGCTGGTGGCCTTGTTCAGCTCGGTTTGCAGCAGATAGGCTTTCTCAAAGCCCACGTTCATCAGGTTGCTGGCGCTCATGATGAGCTGTAAGACGATCATGGGAACCAGCTGGGGCAGGTCGATGTGCAGGATGCGCTGGAACACCGAGGCGCCGTCCACCTTGGCGGCCTCATAGAGGGAGGTGTCCACGCCGGACAGGGTCGCCAGATAGATGATGGTGCCCCAGCCGGCCTCCTGCCAGATGCCGCTGGCAATGTAGATGGTGCGGAACATGGTGCTTTCGGTGAGGAAGTCCACGCTGGTGCCGAACAGCAGGTTGATGAGGCCGCCGGACGGAGACAGGAAGATGCGCAGCATACCGCAGATGATCATGGTGGAAATGAAGTGCGGCGCATACAGGACGGTCTGCACCACCCGGCGCAGCCGGTGGAACCGCAGCTGGTTGAGCGCCAGCGCCAGAATGATGGGCACCGGGAAGCTCCACAGCAGGCTGTACAGGCTGAGCAGCACGGTGTTTTTGATCATGCGCACGCAGTTGGGGGACTCAAAAAACCGCTTGAACCAGTACAGCCCCACCCATTCACTTCCGGTGATGCCCCGGCTGGGCTTGAAGTCCCGGAAGGCGATCTGGATGCCGTACATGGGCCCGTACTTGTAAATGATGGTGATGATGACCGGAACCAGCAGCAGCAGGTAGAGCTGCCAGTTTTCCGCAAGCCTTTGCCGCAGCGGCTTGTGGCGGATCTCCGGGTCCTCCGCAGGCCGTGCAGCGAACAGGCCGAAGCGCTTTTTCGGAGCAGCCACTTCGGCAGTCGTTTTGTTCATAGGGTTCCTCCTTCTTGAATGGATGGGGTGATCAGTCCCGTTTCATGGTGTCGTGAATCGTTTCACGTTCTGTCAAGCCAAAGATACCACGTTTGCAAGGGTTTTGTCAATGGCTTTTCCGGATTTTCGGGGTTCAAAATGCGTTTTTGTAGGGTTTGACAACGGAAAAGGCCTGCATTTGGTGAAATTGACGAATAAATTCGCGTGAAACATTTCGCGAAATTATAAAATATTTTCACGAAAGCCTCTTTACATTTTCATGAAACCATGGTATGATAAGGACAACAAAGAAACCCAAACGAGGTGAAGATGTCATGAACGAAAAGAAACCCGCCACCATGGCCGATGTGGCAAGGGAGGCCGGGGTCGCGCTGGGAACGGTTTCCAAGGTGGTCAACGGGCTGCCGGTGGGGGACGTCTACCGCCAAAAGGTGGAGCAGGCCATCCGCAAGCTGGACTATCAGGTCAACACCAGCGCCAAGGCTCTGAAAAGCAGCCATACCAATACAGTGGCGCTCATCGTGCCAAACACCATCGCGCCCTTTTTTGCGCTGCTCACCCATCATGTCAATCTGGCGCTGGACAAACAGAATTATAAAATGCTGCTCTGCTTCACGGAATTTGAACACGACCGGGAGCAGGAATACATCCAACTGGTGCGCCAGAACCGGGTGGACGGCATCATCGCGCTGACCTACAGCCCCCAGCTGGACATTCCGGAGGGCCTGCCTTTCGTCACCATCGACCGTTATTTCAGCGCATCGGTACCCTGCGTGGCCTCCGACAATTTCGGCGGCGGACGGCTGGCGGCGCAAAAGCTGGCGGAGCTGGGCTGCCGCCATGTGGCCTGCCTGCGGTCCGGTTCCTCACTGGTGAACGAGCCAAGCAAACGCAAGGACGGCTTTGTGAGCGGCTGCCTGGATCTGGGGCTGAAGTTTGAAATGTGCAATCTGTCGGATAACGCCCCGTTGTCGGCGTTTGAGGTTTTTCTGAAACGGAACCTTCTGGAGACCGACTACCCGCTGGATGGGTTGTTCTGCGGCACCGACCTGATGGCCTATCAGACGGTGAAGATGGTCCGCAGCCTCGGCAAACGTGTGCCGGAGGATGTGCAGATCATCGGCTATGATGGAATGCGGATGTTTGGCGACAAGGACTACATCTGCTCCACCATCGTGCAGCCGGTGGCCGAAATGGCGGAGACCGCCGTAAAAATGGTGCTTTCCCCCGACTATCGCGGCCTGCCCCAGCTCATCTGTCTGCCGGTGCGGTACCAGCCCGGCGGCACCACCCGAGAGCCTGTGGAGGAAACCGTATGAATCTGTTCCGACCTTATCGCGCCGCCGAGCCGGAGCGGGACGAAACCGGGCGGCTGGTGGGCATCGACCGGTATCAGGAGGTTCTGGGCCTTGGGTGGAAGCGCTTTTTCCTCTCCGGCCTGCTGACCATGGCGGGCTGCCTGCCGCTGACGCTGGGCGTTGGGTATGCGGTGCTGAGCAAAAGCGCGCTGGTGCTGCTGCCCGCCAGCCTTTTGGGCGGCGCTGCGGCAGGGCCGTTCATCGCCTGCCTGTATGACACCATCCTGCGCGCCCTGCGGGACGCGCCCGGCCGCTGGTGGGCCAACTACCAGAAGGCCTTTGCCCAGAACTGGCGGGCCTCGCTGGTTCCGGGGGCGCTGACGGGCCTGTTTCTGGGCTGCGCGGTCTTTGCCGCCATGCTGCTGTTCGCCTGGGCCACTGCCTTCCCCGGCGCGGGCACCATCGCGGTGTTCCTGTTCAGCTGCCTTCTGTTTCTGATCCTGACCACCCTGTACTGGCCCCAGCTGGTGCTGTTTGAGCAAAGCGCCGCGCTGCGTCTGCGCAACGCCCTGCTGTTCACCGTCAAGTATTTCTGGCGTGTGCTGGGCGTGGCTGCGCTGCAGCTGGTCTGGTGGCTCTGTTTTGTGTTGTTTGCGCCGCTTTCCCTGCTGCTTCTGCCGCTGGCGGGGGTGTGGTTCATCTTATACGCGACCCTGTTTATCCTGTATGACCCATTGAACAAGGCGCTTGGCATCGAGGAGCAAATTGCCCGGCGCTATCCCGACCAGACACCCCGTTATGATTGAAGGAGAGATGTACTATGACAGATGTTGTTGCACTGGGCGAACTGCTCATTGACTTTGCCTGCCAGAGCGTGAACGCCGGCGGGTATCCCACCCTGATCGCCCAGCCGGGCGGCGCGCCCGGCAACTTTCTGGCGGCGCTGCAGGCCTACGGCTGCTCCACCGCCATGATCGGCAAGGTGGGCAAGGACACCTTCGGGCATCTTCTGACCAAGACTCTGCGGGAGAAGGGCATCTCCACCTGGGGCATCGTGGAGGACCCTACCGTGTTCACCACGCTGGCCTTTGTGACGCTGGACGAGACCGGCAACCGGGAATTCAGCTTTGCCCGCAAGCCCGGCGCGGACACCTGCCTGACGGAGAACGAGGTGGATTTCCAGCTCATCGAGGACGCACGGGTATTCCACTTCGGTTCCCTGAGCCTGACCAACGAGCCTGCCCGCACCGCCACCCAAAAGGCGGTGGCCTTTGCCAAAGAAAAGGGCAAGCTGGTCAGCTTTGACCCCAACCTGCGCAAGCCGCTGTGGGAGGATTTGCAGACCGCCAAGGAGCAGATCGAATGGGGTCTGCACCAGTCCGACATTGTGAAGATCAGCGATGAGGAGATCGAATTTTTGTGGGGACTGTCCCCTGAAGCCGGCGCGCAAAAGCTGCTGAAGGAGTACGGCGTGTCGCTGGTGTATGCCACCCTCGGCCCCAAAGGCTGCCACTTTGCCAACGCCAACGGCTGCGGCGAGGTGCAAAGCCCCGGCGGCATCCATGTGGTGGATACCACCGGCGCAGGCGATATTTTCGGCGGCAGCGCCATGAGCCAGTTCCTGCGCACCGGCAAAGCCCCCGCCGAACTGACGGTGGAGGAAATGCGCGTCATCACCCGCTTTGCCTGCTGCGCCGCCAGCCTGTCCACCCAGACCCGCGGCGGCATCAACAGCGTGGTGCCGGAGGAAACGGTGCGGGAGATTTTGTAAAGTTGCATTATTGAGATCCGCATCTGCACAGTATTTCAACTAATCAATTATCTTTCCAGAAACTTTGATACATACCCTGTTGGAATTGCATGAAATAATGGATTATCGTATATGTTCAGCTTTTTTCGCGCAGCGTAATCTGTTGTAAAGAGCGAGATATGTCGACTGCTGGTTTTGGATGTCCATTTTGCAATTCTGCGATGGAAACGCCTGCATTTGATAATTCCTGAAACTCTCGTGGCTTTTCAAAAGCTGGTCAAACAGTTCTTTTCCATTACGGCAGGCAACTGTGCTGGA